>JAZONB010000033.1:0-47954 GCA_045654305.1 Acutalibacteraceae bacterium
CAATTACTTTGGCGGGCACCTCTGTATCAAGAGCAACGCTACACAATGAAGATTTTATAACTTCCAAGGGTATCGGTATAGGTGATACTATTGTTGTTCGTAAAGCGGGTGACATTATCCCTGAGGTTTTGTCTGTTTCTAGGCACGCAGAAAATTCTAAAATATATGAAATGCCAAAAGTTTGTCCTTCTTGCGGCTCTCCCGTTTTCAGAGAAGACGATGAGGCTGTTATTCGCTGTACTAACGCTGAGTGTCCTGCTCAGTTGCTCAGACATTTAATTCACTTTACTTCCCGTGATGCTATGGATATTGAGGGATTAGGTCCTGCTGTTTTAGAACAGTTGTTGGACGCAGGTCTTATTTCTAATATAGTCGACCTTTATTCGCTAGATTTTGATAAGGTAAAGGCTCTTGAAAGAACGGGTGAAAAATCAGCAGAAAATCTAAGAAACTCTATCGAAAATTCTAAAAACCAAGATGTTTCGAAATTGATTTTCGCTTTTGGTATTCGTCATATTGGTGCCAAAGCGGCGGCTTTGATGGCAGAACATTTTGGCGATATGGACAGCATACTGAACGCAACTGTTACGGATTTTGAAGTAATTGAGGGATTCGGTCATATTTTAGCCGAATCTGCCGCAGAGTTTTTTGCTTTAGAAGACACCAAAAATATGATTGAGAGTCTTAAACTTAAAGGCATTAATATGAAATCCTTAAAGAGTGTTAAGGATGCTCGTTTCAAAGGGTTAACATTCGTTTTAACCGGCACTCTACCTTCACTTAAAAGGAATGAGGCTGCCGAAATAATTGAAAGCTTTGGAGGAAAAACCTCATCATCTGTTTCTAAAAAGACCGATTATGTATTGGCTGGTGAAGAAGCGGGAAGCAAACTTACTAAAGCACAGGATTTAGGCGTTAGAATAATTAGTGAAGAAGAATTTCTTAATATGACCAAATAAATCTTGACAATCATATTTATTAGGAATAAAATATTATTATCTTCGGGGCGAGGTGTAATTCCTCACCGGTGGTATAGCCCACGAGCCAAGAAAAACTTGGTTGATTTGGTGAAATTCCAAAGCCGACGGTATAGTCCGGATGAGAGAAGATGAATACGGTATTTTTGTATTTAAAGCCCCTTTCTAAGGGGCTTTTGTTTTTTGGAGGTATATTATGAAAACTAAACAAAATCTAAAAAAAATTACTGTAACAGCTTTGTTTTGTGCTCTTGCGTTTTTAATGACCTTTATATTCAGATTTAAGGTAAGTTTCCTAACCTTTGATTTTAAAGATGCTATAATTTCGATAGTTTCTTTGCTTTACGGCCCTGTTTACGGTATAACTGGTGCCGGTATAGTTGCGGTTTTGGAATTTTTATCTGTTAGTGACACAGGTGTTTACGGTCTCATTATGAATTTTATCTCAAGCTCTGTATTTGCGTTGTCTTGCGGTTTGGTTTATAAGTTTAAAAGAAGCTTTTACGGTGCGATATTTGCTGTTACAACAGCGGTTATCAGCGTAACGGCAGTTATGATGGTTGCCAATATTTTTATAACGCCGTTTTATATGGGCGTAGATAGGGCAGAGGTAATAGGTCTTATACCTGTATTGTTGCTACCCTTTAATCTTTGTAAATCAATTATTAATGCCACCGCTGTGTTAATAATTTATAAGCCTGTTACAAATCCTTTGAAAAAACTCGGTATGATAAGCACAACACCTCCATATAAATCGTTTAGCAAAAAGTCTGTAATTTTGATTATAGTTTCTGTTGTGATTTTGTTATTTTCGATAATGTTTATAATTTTCGAAATGGGCGGAAGCTTTAGTTTGTTTAAATGAAAATATAGTTGAGTTTAACCGGCCAAAAAAGTTGACAAAAATTGTCGCTGACAGTATAATAAAGGTTAAGTATAGGAGGTTTAAAATGGACAAGATTTTTGACATATTCGGAAATAACGTTTTTAACGACTCAGTTATGAAAGAACGTTTACCTGAGGATACATATAACATTTTAAAATCTACCATTAAAGAGGGCAAGGGAATAGATAGTAGTATAGCCGACACAGTAGCATCAGCTATGAAGGAGTGGGCAATTGAAAAGGGTGCTACTCACTATACTCATTGGTTTCAACCTCTTACAGGTATTACAGCTGAAAAACACGATAGTTTTATTTCTCCTACCGATGACGGCGGTATACTATTGGAATTTTCGGGCAAAGAGCTTATTAAGGGTGAACCCGATGCTTCTTCCTTTCCGTCAGGCGGTTTAAGGGCGACCTTTGAAGCAAGAGGTTATACCGCTTGGGACCCGAGTTCTTATGCTTTTATTAAGGATAAAACGCTTTGTATCCCCACTGCTTTTTGCTCATACACGGGTGAGGCGCTTGACCAAAAAACTCCGTTGCTTCGAAGTATGGAGGCTATAAATAAACAGGCGCTTAGAATTGTTAAACTTTTTGGTCATAATGATGTTAAGCGTGTTAATGTAACCGTTGGCCCCGAACAGGAATATTTTTTGGTTGACAAAAATCTTTACGATAAACGTCCTGATTTGATTTTTTGCGGCAGAACACTAATTGGTTCAATGCCGCCTAAAGGTCAGGAGATGGATGACCATTATTTTGGTGTTTTGAAACCAAGAGTTGCAGAATTTATGCGTGAGCTTGATGTCGAGCTATGGAAATTAGGCGTACTTGCTAAGACTGAGCATAATGAGGCAGCCCCTGCTCAGCACGAATTGGCTCCGATTTTCACAACAATAAATATCGCTGCTGACCATAATCAGCTCACAATGGAAATGATGAAGAAAACCGCCCAAAAGCACGGTCTTGTTTGTCTTTTGCATGAAAAACCATACAATGGCGTAAATGGAAGCGGTAAACACAATAACTGGTCACTTTCAACCGATACGGGAATTAACCTATTAAAACCAGGAAAAGAACCTGATAAAAATCCTTTGTTTTTGCTTACTTTAGCGGCTGTTATCAGGGCTGTGGACTTGCATCAGGAACTTTTAAGAATATCGGTTGCTACTGCGGGTAATGACCATCGTTTAGGCGCTAATGAAGCTCCGCCTGCAATCCTTTCGATTTTCCTAGGTGAAGACCTTGAAGATATTCTTGAATCAATAGCACGTGGCACACATCACGATAATGTCAACAACATTAAAATGAATATGGGTGCTGATATTATTCCTGCAATTAAAAAGGATAATACCGACCGTAACCGCACTTCACCTTTTGCATTTACAGGTAATAAGTTTGAATTCAGAATGTTGGGTTCGGCATCTTCAATATCGGATACCAATGTTATGCTTAATACTATGGTCGCTGATGTATTTGATGAATTTGCTAATCGCCTTGAAACTGCAACTGATTTTGATGCTGAGGTAAATGAAATTATAAAAGATACTATGAATACCCATCGCCGTATCATCTTTAACGGAGACGGTTATTCTGATGAGTGGCAGGCAGAGGCTGAAAAGAGGGGACTGTTAAATCTCAGAAGCACTGTTGATGCTTTACCCTTGCTTAAAAGTGAGAAAAATATCAAGTTATTTGAAAAGTATGGCGTATTTTCTGAGTCTGAAATTAATTCGAGGGTAGATATAATTTTAGAGAATTATACGAAAACTCTCCATATCGAAGCGTTAACGCTTATTGATATGATGAATAGGGAAGTAGTGCCTGCTATTTCATCTTTCACAGATTCTTTGTGTCAGACACTTCTCAATAAAAATAAAATTGGCGGTGTAAACAGTGATGTTGAGCGTGAACTTATTTCCCGACTTGCTGCCGCCGAAAGTCAGATTTTCACACTAACTAACGAACTTAAAATGGCGGTGGCAACTTCTGAGAAAACACCTGACATTTTTGAAAAAGCTACTATTTACCATGACACAATTTTAAAGCTTATGGAAGATATAAGGAAATATGCCGACAGCGCAGAATGTGTTGTTCCGTCACATTTGTGGCCGTATCCGAGCTATGGTGATTTACTCTTTAAAATTTAAGGAATAAATTGACATATACAATGTCAACTGATATACTTTAAATATATTTTTACAAGAGGTGTGCTTTATGTCGAAAAAAGTAAAAGATATTCTTGCTCTTATAAAAGAAAAGGATATCAAAATGGTTGATTTTAAAATGGTTGATATTAACGGTCAGTACCGTCACGTAACCATTCCGGCACAAAACTTTTCTGAGGAAACAATGAAAAGCGGTATAGGATTTGACGCTTCCAACTACGGCTACGCTGTGGTTGAAAAAAGCGATATGGTATTTATTCCCGACCCTGATACTGCTGTTATTGACCCGTTTTGTGAGATTCCTACCTTGTCAATGACAGGTAACGCAATGATTATCGGTAATCCGAATAATAAACCGTTAGCCCAATATCCGCGTAATATTGTCCGTGCCGCTGTTGATTATATGAAGGAAAGCGGTATCGCTGATACTATGTATATTTTGCCTGAGTTTGAATTCTATCTTTTTGATGATGTGACTTGGGGCGTAGAAGGCAGTTATATCGGTGCTTCGGTTGACGCTAAACAGTCATATTGGAATTCATCAACAGAGGGTAAGGGTGTAGTTGTTCCAAAACAGAAGAACTACCATATTGCTAAACCTTTTGATATTTCTTATGAATGCCGCAGTGAAATGTGTATGCATATGGCTGATATGGGTATTAAGATTAATTATCATCATCCCGAAGTTGCGGCCTCAGGTCAGTTTGAGATTGAACCTCAGCTTGGCGAAGTTGTTGATATGGCAGATGCCACAATGATGATTAAATATATAATTCACAACACAGCCTTGAAATACGGTAAATCTGCTACATTTATGCCAAAACCGATTCACGGTGAGGCAGGCTCAGGTATGCACGTTCATATGCTTCTTATGAAGGACGGAAAGCCTGTTTTCTCTGATGACAACGGCTATTCTAACTTGAGTGAGACAGCTCACTACTTTATGGGTGGACTTTTAAAGCATATTGCATCTCTTTGTGCGATTACGAATCCTAGCACCAATTCTTTCAAGCGTTTGGTTCCCGGTTTTGAAGCACCTGTTACAGTTGGATATGCGACCTCTAACCGTAGCGCCGTTATCAGAATTCCGGCATATGCTAAGAGTCCGGACAAGCGCCGTTTCGAGCTTAGAAATCCTGACGCTACCTGTAATCCGTATTTCTGCTACGCTGCAATTCTTATGGCAGGTCTTGACGGTATAAAGAACAAAATTGACCCACACGAAAACGGTTGGGGTCCCTATGATATGAACCTTTATAATCTTCCCGAGGAAGAAAAGGCAAAACTCAAGGGACTTCCCACTTCACTTGAAGAAGCTCTTGATGCGCTTGAAGCTGATAATGATTATCTTACCGAGGCGGGCGTATTCCCCAAGGAGTTAATTGATAACTTTATCAAGGCTAAGCGTGCTGAGTGCAGACAGTTAGCGGCAATTCCTCATCCTGCAGAGTTTGATAAGTATTACAATTTATAAGATGAAAAAACAACCTCATTTTTGAGGTTGTTTTTTGTTGCAATTTTCAAAATAGAGTCGGTCGATAAGCCGAGTTCTGTCGCGGACGGTTATCTATCTAGGTGGCGGATTGCTCCGACACTCAAGCCGCTTTTCGTAGCACATCGGGCAAATGTATAGCTACACTTAGCGTTGCTCCAAATAGGGTTTACAGTATCACGATGTTCCCATGTGATAGGTGAGCTCTTACCTCGCCTTTCCACCCTTACCTTGAAAATCAAGGCGGTATATCTCTGTTGCACTTTCCCTAAGGTCACCCTCGGCGGCCGTTAGCCGCTATTCTGCCCTGTGGGGCTCGGACTTTCCTCAAAGTATAAAACTTCGCAACCGTCTGACCGACTCTTAAAGTATAATACCATAAAACACACTATGTGTCAAAAGATAATTTTAAGAATAAACTGTATTATAATCTTGATTTAATAGGGTGTTATTATGAAAAATACAAGTAAAAAATATTTTTTGGCCGCTAATTCTTGTGACGGTTTTATCTCATATTTTAGTTCTGCTTATTACCCAAAAGAGGGTTGGCAAGCTTATATTATTAAAGGAGGTCCGGGAACGGGTAAATCGACTTTTATGAAAAGGGTGGCCCAAGCCGCAGAAGAAAAAGACTTTGAGGTTGAGTACTGTTTTTGCAGTAGTGACCCTGACTCTTTAGACGCCGTCATCATACCGCAACGGAAGATAATTATAATGGATGGTACCGCACCGCATACTTCAGACCCGATATATCCTGCTGTTTCGGACAGAATATTAAATTTTGGTGATTTTTGGAATGAGAAGTTAATTAAAAATCATACTCAAGAAATTATCAATTTGACCGATAAAAATAAATCTTTACACAAAACTGCTGCAAGATATTTATCCTCTGCAGGTTGCCTTTTAAAGGATAGTTTTAATGGTCAGTCAACGGGAATAAATATTTCTAAAACCAAAAATTTCGCGAAAAAACTTTGCGAAAAATCCATTCGTAAACAGGGGAAGGGCCAAAAAGAAAGTATACGGTTTTTAAGTGGTATATCACCTAAAGGTATAATAAATTTTTCTGATACTTTGCTCGGCTTTAACGAAAAACCTATAATTATCGATGATGAGTTTGGCGCTGTTAGTAATATGATAATGAATGAGGTTAGAAATTTCGCCTTAAATAATCATTATGAAATATTGATTTTTAAAAATGCGCTTTTACCTGATTTAATTGATTGTATTGTAATACCTCAACTGCATTTTGTTTTAGCAAGAGAAAATAAAATGTTTAAAATAAATTCCGATGTCAGAAGAATACATGCTGAAAGATTTATTGAAAATGAAAAGATAAAAATCAAACGCCTAAAATACAACCAAAAAACAGCTAAAGCAATTTTAGAAGCCGCCGCTCAAACACTAAAAAAAGCAAAAGAAACTCACGACGCTTTGGAGAGTTTTTATATTAAAGCTATGGATTTTAATATGCTTGAAGAGTTTACTCACGAATTTACAAATAAGGTTATTTAACAGAAGCCATTGGGGAACCAATGGCTTTTTCGTTAAAAGATATTGACTTTTCCTGACCTTTAGTTTATAATTAAGGTCAGGAAAGGTAAAAATGGGTGATAAAAATGAGAATAAGCGATTTAATAACACAAGAAATTTTGAAAATGTTAAGCGAGTCTGAGGAAAATACTGCAGAAATCCAGCGTAATGAATTAGCCAGCATATTCGGTTGTGCACCCAGTCAGATTAACTATGTTCTTTCTTCTCGTTTCACTCCCGAACATGGTTATATTATTGAGAGTCGCCGAGGCGGTGGTGGATATATTAAAATAAGAAGGGTAATCCTCAAACAAAGCTCCGCACTTATGCATATAATCAATTCAATTGGTGACAGGATTGACGCTTTGAGTACTAGAATTGTTCTTGAAAATTGTCTTGAAACCGGTCTTATAAGTCATGAGGTTGCCCGTATTATGGCAGCTGCTGTCAGCGAAAAGGTTATGCAAGAACTACCACCCATTTTAAAAGATACTCTTCGCGCAGCAATTTTAAAACAAATGCTACTTTCACAAATTTAAGAGGTGATTATTTATGATGTGTGAAAAATGTGGCAAATATAAAGCAACCACACATATTCGTACTATAATAAACGGTGTTCTTCACGAACAAAAGTTATGTAGTAATTGTGCAAATGAGGAAGGCTTAAATTTATCACCTCAAACATCCCTTTCTGGAATGTTAGCTTCTATGTTAGGTGAGTTTCCTGTTGTGGGCGCTAAGACTGAGAAAAAGTGTCCTATTTGCGGTGCAGCCTTCGAAAATATCGCCCAAAGCGGTAAAGCAGGTTGCGCTGAATGTTATAAAACCTTTAAAGCTGAACTTTTACCATATCTTAAAAGGGTGCACGGAAGCACAAAGCATATTGGTAAGATACCAAATGACACTATTGCAACCTCGGCTCCTTGTGATGATACTGTATCACAACTCAAAATTGAGTTAAAAAGACTTGTCTCAGAAGAAAAGTATGAACAAGCCGCAGTTGTACGTGACCAAATTAAGAAGCTGGAGGCTGACGGTAATGAGTAATTGGTATAGTGAAGCTAATACGAACTATATTGCTGTTAGTACAAGGGTAAGGCTTGCCCGTAATCTTTCGGGATTACCCTTTCCTTTTAGAATGACATCTGAGCAAAGAGATGACCTTAAAAACAGGGTGAAGTCTACTATTAAAAATAGCAATTCTCCGTATGCCAAGAAACTTAAATTTATTGATATGGCAGATGTGCCGGAAACTGAAGTTAAGGCGATGGTGGAGCGTCATATTATCAGTCCTGAGTTTGCAAGAATAAATAATTCAAAAGCGATAATACTTTCTGAGGATGAAAGCATAAGTATTATGATAGGGGAAGAAGACCATATCAGAATTCAGGTAATTTTGGCGGGTCTACAACTTGAAAAAGCCTATCAGATGGCCGAAGAACTTGACCGATTTTTAGATGAGCATCTGCGCTTTGCTTTTGATAATGATTTGGGTTTCCTCACAGAATGTCCTACAAATTTAGGTACAGGACTCAGAGCATCTGTTATGATGCATTTACCTTTATGCGAGAGCACGGGTCAATTAAATGCCATCGGCGAAACCGTAAGCAAAATAGGATTTACTGTAAGAGGTATATACGGCGAGGGGTCTCAATCACAGGCGGGTATTTATCAGATTTCCAATCAAATAACCTTAGGAATTAGTGAAAAAACAGCAATAGATAATCTTTCTTTAATAGCAACTCAGATAATCGAAAAAGAAACCAATGCTCAGCAACAACTTGATTCGTTGGTTTTAGAGGATAAAATTTTCAGAACTCTTGGGATTTTACAGAATTGTAGAATTTTAGAAAGCCGAGAGATGATGAATTTACTATCAATGATTAACTTGGGGTGTCGTTTGGGAATACTAAATAATAAATATGCCCCGATTAAAATGTTAATTGAGGCTCAACCTAATATGCTAATTAAGAAATTCGGTGTTTTAGCACCGGAAGATAGGGATATTAAAAGAGCAGAATTGATGAGAAAACATTTCTCGGGTTAATATTAAAGATTTTTCTATGAAAGGTGTGATATGAATTGAAATATAACTTTAACGGTTTTACATCGAAAGCAAACGAAGCTTTAAATTTAGCAATCAGCTTTGCTGAGAGTATGGGACATACCTATGTCGGAAGCGAGCATTTGCTTTTAGGACTTTTAAAATTAGGTAATGGTGTTGCGTGGGCAGTTTTAAATAAAAACGGTGTTAATGCTGATGATATAGAGGAACTATTGCGCTCAGAAATAGGCTCAGGCACACCTACAAAGCTTTCGCCTGATTATTTCACTCCGCGCGCTAAAAAAGCCATAGAAACGGCTTTAAGAGGATGTAACAGTATGGGCAAAAAATATGCCGGTACAGAACATCTGCTTATCGGTATTTTGAGTGAGGGTGATAATTTTGCAATACGCTTTATAAACAACTCCGGAGCAGATGTTTCAATGATTGTTAATGAATCATTAAAGGCAACGGGAATTGACCCAATGAATGATAACATTAATAAGGAAGCATCGAATAAGAAGAGTAATAACAAGGATAGTGTTCTAGGAAAATACGGCATAGATTTAACCGAACAAGCTCAAAAAGGCAAAATCGACCCCGTAATAGGCAGAACGAATGAAATAGATAGAGTTATACAAATTCTTTGTCGCCGAAATAAGAACAACCCTTGTCTTATAGGAGAGCCGGGAGTAGGTAAAACTGCTATTATAGAAGGCTTGGCTCAAAGGATAGTTGACGGTAAAGTTCCTGATATTCTTGAAAACAAACGCTTAATAACATTAAATCTTACCGGTATGGTTGCGGGTACTAAGTATCGCGGTGACTTTGAGGAAAGAATCAAGAGCGTTATTGATGAAGTTACCTCTCGCGATGATATTATACTTTTCATTGACGAGGTGCATACAATTATAGGTGCAGGCTCCGCAGAGGGCGCAACCGATGCGGCTAATATTTTAAAACCAGCTTTGGCAAGAGGCGAATTTCAGCTTATCGGTGCAACAACAATTAATGAATACCGCAAAAATATCGAAAAGGATTCTGCATTAGAGCGCCGTTTTCAGCCTGTAACGGTTAACGAGCCAAATGAAAGTGATGCACTGCTCATTCTAAAAGGTCTTAAAGACAAATATGAGGCGCATCACAAGGTTGTTATAACTGACGAGGCATTAGAAACAGCAGTTAGTCTTTCGGTAAGATATATCAGTGATAGATATTTGCCTGACAAAGCCATTGATTTAATTGATGAGGCGGCTGCCAAGGTAAGGCTAAACGTCAGCGCTGAGCCCGATGAGTTTAGAACGCTTGAAGAAAAGATTTCTGACATTGAAGCCGAAAAAGAGGAGGCGAGTAATGCTCAGGAATTTGAAAAAGCTGCTAAACTCAGAGATAAAGAAAATGGTCTCAAGAGTGAGCTCGAAGAAAAAAGAAAGGCTTGGCAGGAAAAAAACGGTCACAGTAACGGAAAAGTAACTTCCGAAGATATTGCAGATATTATTTCATTATCTACGGGTATTCCTGTAGCACAGCTTTCAGAGGCAGAAAGCGAGCGTCTGCTTCGTTTAGAGGATGAACTCCATCAAAGGATTATCGGTCAAGAAGAGGCAGTGACGGCTGTTTCTAAGGCTATTCGCCGAGGCAGAGTGGGACTTAAAGACCCCAAACGACCAATTGGCTCATTTATATTCTTAGGACCAACCGGTGTCGGCAAAACCGAACTTTGCAAGGCGCTTTCTTCGGCTATGTTTGGTAGTGAAAATGCAATGATTAGACTTGATATGTCGGAGTATATGGAAAAGCATACCGTGTCACGTCTTATCGGCTCACCTCCAGGTTATGTTGGTTTTGAAGAGGGCGGTCAGTTGACCGAAAAGGTCAGAAAAAAACCGTATTCGGTTGTTTTGTTTGATGAAATTGAAAAGGCGCATCCTGATGTCTTTAATATGCTCCTTCAAATTTTAGAGGACGGCATTTTAACTGATTCACAGGGAAGACGTGTTGATTTCAAAAATACTATAATCATTATGACTTCTAATGTGGGAGCGAGAAAATTAACCGAAAGGAAAGTAAGCTTTGGTTTCGGTGAGTCTAACGATGTTAACGAAAATGTAAAAGATGCCGCCTTAGGCGAGCTTAAAGCCACATTTAGGCCCGAGTTTTTAAACCGTGTTGATGATATTATAGTATTTTCAAAGCTCTCGCAAACAGAGATAGCAAAGATTGCTCAAAAAATGCTTGAAAATCTGCGAGACAGAATTTCTAATCTCAACATTGAGTTTAATTGGGATGAAAATGTAGAAATTGCATTGTCTGAAAAAGGTTTTGATGATGTCTACGGAGCTAGACCCTTGCGCAGAGAGATTCAAAGCAAAATTGAGGACACATTAAGTGAAAAAATACTTGATTCAACGATAAAAAACGGCGATAAAGTTACTTGTGTTTTTAATGATGGAAAATTTGAATTTATATAAAAAATAACTCCCATAAGGGAGTTATTTTTTATGGTTTACAACGGCTACAAGGCTTATATCCGTTAGCAATACATTCATCTTTTGTGGAAAAATAAACTTTATTTTCATCTTTCATATTTTTGGAATATGTACAGCCAAGCGAATGATATATCTTGCTGTTTTTGTTGCCGCAAAAGCTTTTAACTGCCTGATTTTGGTTATCTATTACCGCAGTGTCATCAACGCTTATGCTGTTTGGCATTCCGTCATTTGCAGTGATATTTTGTGAAAAATCATCAAGAGTATTCAAATTATCCGGTTTTTCACCACTTTTTTCAAAAACCTCAACAGGTTTTCTTTCGGATTCATTTAGCGGCAGAAAATTTACATAACTGTAAACGCAAATAGAAATAACAGCGACAATAGGAAAAATTATTAGCCAATTAAATTTTTTCCTTTTCATTTATATCTTCCTTCTTAAAACCCTCTGAACTGTCCTTTGAAAAAACTGCTTTTAGAGTTAAAATCATAAGTTTAAAATCTTGTAGGAGAGAGTAGTTTTCAATGTATATAAGGTCCATTTTCAGCTTGTTTTTGGGTGTCGTATTATGTTTTCCGTAAATTTGTGCATAGCCGGTAATTCCTGTTTTTACACGATGTCTAAGGTCAAATTCGGGGAATTTCTTTGAGTATTCATAAACATTTTCGGCATTTTCGGGACGTGGTCCCACAAGCGACATATCACCCAAAAAAACATTAAAAAGCTGTGGGAGTTCATCAAACCTAAGAGGACGTATTATCTTTCCGACGGGTGTAATACGACTGTCATTATCCTCAGTTTTTTTAACCCCTTTAATGTTTTTATCGGCATCAACTATCATCGAACGAAACTTTAGAATATTAAAAATTTCACCGTTTTTTGTAACACGGTTTTGTTTAAAGAAAACCGGTCCGCCGTCTTGCAATTTAACAGCAAGAGCAGTGAGGAGCATAATAGGGGAGAAAAGTATTATCAAAACCGAGGAAAAGATAATATCAATTATTCTTTTAACAATAGTCTGTTCGTAGGTGAGCCCGCGGTTTCGGTTCATAAGCACAGGAATATCGCCAATTTGAATTTCGTAACTGTTGCTTATAATAATATCATTGATAGAGGGTAGTAAATATGTGCGTTTTTGGTTGGTATAGCAATAAAGTAAAATGGTTTGTTCAATATCACCTGATAAATTGCAAATTATGACACATTCATATTTATCAATCATTCGTTTAATTTCATCGGTCGTGGTATTGTTAACATTAATGCCTTGTTCAATTTTAAAACGGTCGGGTGTAGCACCCATCTGATTTATGAGCTTAAAACCCTCTTCATCGCTGAATATCGCCAACATTCTTCGCGCTTTGTATAAAAGATAGTAAATTGTATTTGCGCAGTAGCTTCCGATTGAAATAATAATAATCTGAAAAACAAGTCCTGATAGCATCGGAATGGGATTTAGCAAATATTCTGTTATAAGGCTAAGTTCAAAATATATGAAAATATTTGTCAAAATCAGCGAAATTGTAAAATAATATATTATTTCGTGAAGTCGGTAAACGCCGATTCGCATAGCCTTAAAAGTGGTAGAAAATATGGTTAAAAGCATGACAAATGAAAAGGTAATTAAATAATTACCTTTTCTGAAAAGCATAGCGTCGGGATAGTTGTTAACCCAAATATCAATAAAACTGAATGTCACCGAAGCAATTATCATAGCTTTAACGATGAGCATAATCGATTTTCTGAATTTTATAAATAAGTTCATATTATACTTCCGTTTTCTTTTTTATATCTTTATTATATTTCACTAATGAGAAATGTCAAGTACATTAACCTCAGCGACCGGCGGCAGAAAAATGCCGAGGGATGGCGGATTATGAGTAAATATTGCGAATGATATTGCAATTAAAATTGTTATAACTAAAGCTAATCTTTCTGAAAATTTTGTTTTAAATTTGTTGCTGTTAAGTAGTTTGTTTTGCATAATAACGGTTAATAATACGCCGATATAATAAATAGTAATATTCAAAAAATCAATATTTCTTCCAATGACACCGCGATAGGTATAAAATAATACTATAATTGCAAGCATTCCTATAAGTATCGAAATTAGTGAAGATAATATATAGTTTTTAGGTTTCTCATTTATTAAAAAATAACATACCGTAAAATATATTACAGCAGGAAAGAAAAGTAATTTCAAATGCTCCCATGTGCTTTCGTTGATGGGGAAAATGAGACCGACCACGTATCTTTTACCGGTTAATTCGTATATGAAATGACTTAATGTGCCAAGTATAGATATTATTAAAAACGCCGTACTCTTTTTGCAATTTTTCATTTGCTTTCACCCCATATAATTATTATTTAAAGGGTTATAGTATTTATACCGTTATTTCTTGACAAAATTGCTTTAAGAATGTAAAATTGGTATAAAAACATATGTAAATTTTCTATGATTGGAGTTTTGTATATGAAATATGAAGTTTTAAAATTATTAGCGAGAAATGCGCGCTATACACATGCGGAAATCGCGGTAATGCTTGGTGTTGATGAAAAGGATGTAACAAAAGCAATTTCAGAGCTTGAAAGCGATGGGATTCTTAAAGGCTATAAAGCTATTGTTGACTGGGAAAAAACCGATGACGCACTTGTTTCTGCAATTATTGAAATAAATGTTATTCCAAAGGCAGGTCTCGGTTTTGAAGAGGTTGCTGAAAAAATTATGAAATATCCACAGGTGGAGTCTGTTTATTTAATGTCGGGTGTATATGATTTAAATGTTGTTGTTAAAGGAAAAACGCTACAGGAAATTGCATGGTTTGTTTCTAAGGAATTATCAACAATTGATTCTGTTACTAATACTACAACTCATTTTGTGCTAAGAAGATACAAAGAAATGGATGTTGAACTTGTTAGCGGTGAGGATGATGATAGGGGACAGATTTGGGTATGATAGATTATAGCAAGGTTATTACTCAAACGGTGCGTGATATCAAACCTTCGGGTATCAGACGCTTTTTTGATATTGCCTCAAGTATGAAAGATGTAATATCACTCGGAGTTGGAGAACCTGATTTTCAAACCCCTTGGCAGGTACGAAAAGCGGGTATAAACTCGCTCGAAAAAGGCAAAACAAAATATACATCAAATAAGGGCGATAGTAAGTTGGTTGCTGAGATTTCTAAATATATGGAAAGAAAGTACTCAGTTTCATATTCGCCCGAAACTGATATTTTTGTAACTGTTGGCGGCAGCGAAGCAATCGACGCTTGTATTAGGGCTATTGTTTCTAACGGAGAAGAGGTTATAATTCCACAGCCTAGTTATGTCTGTTATGAGCCGATTACACGGCTTGCAGGCGGTGTGCCCGTAATAATTAACACAAAAGCAGAAAATGATTTTAAAGTAACGCCTGAGGAATTGCGCGAAGCAATTACCGAAAAAACTAAGCTTTTAATTTTGCCGTATCCTTGTAACCCGACGGGTGCTATTATGGAAAAAGAGGATATTGAGGCGCTTTATAATGTTTTAAAGGATACAAATATAGTTGTTTTATCTGATGAAATTTATTCTGAACTCACATTTAATTCTATGCCGCATTGTAGCGTAGCTTCCGTAGAGGGAATGAAAGAAAGAACGGTTGTAGTCAATGGTTTTTCTAAAGCCTTTTCAATGACCGGATGGCGTTTAGGATTTGCTTGCGGTCCAAAAGAACTTATTGCACCAATGCTTAAAATTCATCAGTATGCAATAATGTGTGCCCCCACAACGTCTCAATATGCCGCTATTGAAGCTTTACGCTCCTGTGATGAAGATGTAAATTTAATGGTTGAGGAATATAATCGCCGCCGCAAATTTATTGTTAATGGTTTTAATAAGATAGGTTTAGAATGCAGAGAGCCTAAAGGTGCATTTTATGCATTTCCTTCAATTAAGAGTACAGGACTTACTAGTGAAGAGTTTTGTCAAAGACTTATTGAAAGCAAAAAGGTTGCAGTAGTCCCCGGAAATGCTTTCGGTGACAGTGGAGAAGGTTTTGTAAGAGCGTCTTACTGTTATTCTGTTGAGCACATATCGGAAGCTTTGCGACGCATTGAAGAATTTATAAAAGAGATAAAATAAAAAACCGCCGATTGGCGGTTTTTTATTTTGAAAAATGCTCATTGTAATTGTTGATAGCATCTTTGATGATTTTAATTGCTTCTTTTCTGCCTTTGATTTCCTTAACGGCAGTTTGCTTATTTTCAAGATGCTTGTAAACCTTGAAAAAATGCATCATTTCGTCAAAAATATGCGATGGCAAATCCTCGATGTTTTTGTAATTGTTGTATGTGGGGTCATTGAACGGAATTGCAATGATTTTTTCATCACGGCTTCCACTATCGTACATGGTAATAACGCCTATAGGATAAGCACGAGCAAGTGTTAAGGGTTCTAACTTTTCAGAACAAAGCAGAAGAACATCCAACGGATCGTTATCATCACCGTAGGTGCGAGGGATAAAACCGTAGTTTGCGGGATAGTGTGTGGAAGTATACAGTATACGGTCAAGAATTATATAACCGGTTTCCTTGTCAAGTTCATATTTTTTCTTGCTGTCCTTGGAAATTTCGATTACAGTAATAAAATCCTCAGGACTGATTCTGTTTGGGTTAATGTCGTGCCAGATATTTGACATGAAGTCACTCCTTAAATCATTATAGTACTTTGCTTAAAAAGTCTTTGAGACGGGCACTTTGTGGATTTTTGAAGATATTTTCAGGTGCGCCTTCTTCGGCAATTATACCGTCGTCAATGAAAATCACACGGTCTGCAACCTCACGCGCAAAACCCATTTCATGGGTAACGATTGCCATAGTCATACCTTCGTTAGCCAAGGATTTGATAACTTCCAAAACTTCCCCTACCATTTCAGGGTCTAAAGCGGATGTAGGCTCGTCAAAAAGCATAACATCAGGTTTCATACACAACGCACGGACAATAGCGACACGCTGTTTCTGTCCTCCTGATAGTTGAGATGGATACGCATTTGCTCGGTCGGCAAGGCCTACACGTTCCAAAAGTTCCATTGCTCTTTTTTCGGCATCTTCCTTTGAAAGTTTTAACAGTTTCATAGGAGCCAATGTCATATTTTTTAAAATGGTCATATGAGGGAATAAATTAAATTGCTGGAACACCATACCGATTTTTTGGCGGTGAACGTTAATGTTACTACCTTTATCGGTAATATCTGCCCCCTCGAAATATATATGACCGCCTGTTGGTTCTTCTAAAAGGTTTAAGGTGCGTAAAAATGTCGATTTTCCGCATCCTGATGGGCCGATAATTACAACAACCTCGCCCTTTTTAATTTCTGTAGTAATACCATTTAAAACCTGTAATTTTCCAAAGGCTTTTTCCAGCGCATCTACTTTAATTAAAGTTTCATTAGTGGTCACTGTTTCTCAGCCTCCTCTCTAAAATACCTACAAGTTTTGTCAGAATCATTACAACAATTAAGTATATAATTGCAACGGTAATCAGGGGAATAAAGTAGGAGAAAGTTCTACCTGCAATAGTATTTCCTGCTTTTGTCAAGTCTATTACTCCAACATAACCTGCAACTGAGGTTTCTTTTAGTAAAACTATAAATTCATTACATAGGGTAGGGAGTACAACCTTAAACATTTGGGGAACTATTATGTAAATCATAGTTTGAATGTAGTTGAGTCCTAAACTTCTGCCAGCCTCGAATTGTCCGTTATCAATAGCCATAATACCGCTACGGAAAATTTCAGCAACATAGGCACCTGAATTTATACCAAATGCGAATGTTGCAATTGCAACACCATTGTCGGTAGAGGTGAAAATTATAAAATAGAAAATCATTAGTTGAACAACCACAGGAGTTCCTCTTATGACCGTCAAATAAATTTTGCAAATGCAATCCAAAACCGACATAATGTAGTATGAAATACCGGCACTTTTCTTAAAATGGTCTTTATTTTTGTCGTATGTAGAACGAATTACAGCAACAATAACGCCTAAAAAGATTCCCAAGGCTAAGGAGCCAAGAGTGATTAAAAAGGTGTTTTTAAGACCGGTTATAATAAAGTCGAAACGGTTGTTTTCGAACATTACGCGGCTGAATTCTTGAATGAAATTTTTCACTTTGAAATTTCCCTTCGTTAAAGATAAATAAAACGGGGCGATGTTAACGCCCCGTAAAGAATAATATCAATTACTCTTTTGGAAGAAAGTATTTTTCTAAGTCTTCGAAAGTATTGATTTTGCTGCCTTCTTCTTTTGTGATAACAACCTGAATACCGGTAGCATAGGTGGTTGAGAAGTCAACCTTTTCAAGTCTTTCATCGGTAACGGTCATACCAGCCATACCCATTGAGTATTTTCCGGTTTGAACACCAGGGATGATAGAGTCGAAAGCAACATTTTCGATTACCAAGTCATAGCCTAATTTATCAGCAATGATTTTAGCAACCTCAACGTCAACACCGTAGTACTTGTCACCGTCAATGTACTCGTAAGGGGGGAATTCTGCGTTGGTAGCCATAACAAGGTTTGGCTTATCTGTGTCAACAGCTTCAACAGGAACACCAACGAGGGCAGCAGCATCGGGATTGTTGATGTATTTATCCATAATAGCTTTAACAGAACCGTCAGCAATTAAATCCTTTAATGCGTTGTCAACCTTTTCTTTCATGTCACTGCCTTTTTTGAAGCAGATAGCATAATCCTCATTAGCGTACTCGGTTTCAAGGATTTTAAGACCGGTGTTAGCAGCAACAAAGGATTTAGCAGGCTCGTTATCAATAATAACGCAGTCAACCTTATTGTTCTTAAGAGCCTCAATTGCAGCGGCACCATTGTCATAACGGGTAACAGCATCTTCGCCGAAGTCACCGGAAGCATAAATATCACCGGTAGTTGTTGTTTGAACACCAATTTTTATGGTATCCTTTTTCTCGCCGCAGCCTGCAAAACAAAGGCATAAACAAACTGCTAGACATAAGCTTAAGATTTTTGTTAAGTTTTTCATAATTACAACTCCTTAAAGTTAGTAAGGAAATTATAACACTTTACTTTGCAAAAGTCAACTAATTTTTGGCATAATTATGCATAATTTATAGAATACTGTGCATATTAAATGAATTATCTTCTAATAATTGATGCAACAGAGTCTTAACTGTACCTGAATACTCATAAAAGATTTCACTGTTTTCGGTTTGCGAATATACCGAAAGAGAATTAATTGCTCTTTCAATTTCATCAAGATTATCATGATGAGCAAAAACCGAAAGATAATCCTCTTGCTTATCCCAATAATTTTTTAGTTTTTTTGCGGCTACTTCGGGATTTGCGCTTTTTTTATATTCGGTAATACAACTTTCTAACAAGTGATTACTTTCTTTAATTACTTTTTTGATATATATGTTTCCGCTAAAATGAATTGCTGCTATTATAACAGCAATTACCCCTGCGGCGATTAGTCTTTTCATTTTTTATCACTTTTCCTTATAATTGTCGCCTTTTTTTCTTTATCGAGTGTCATTAAAAACACATCTTCGAGTTTAACCCTTTCGCGTTCTAATAATAATAGCAATTCTTTTTGTGTGACATTCAAATTTTTACAGGTATCTTTAATGATTTTTCCATCACTGATAATGGGTAACGGCAGGGTTGCCGATTTTGGTTTTAATTCAATATCACTTGGAGTCAAAGTTTGTTTTTGTGATTTCAGCATAACACTTAAATCCCCATTAACTTCTAATACAGCAAATTCAACATCCTCAATTTCGAAAACATCCTGACCTCTCAAAAGTTCTACCAAATCAAGTATTGTCATTCTTACTTTTTTCATTGCATTTTGGTCAATAACACCATTTTTTATTATAATAACAGACTGACCGCTCATTAGCTTTCTGAATGACATACTTTTCATAGCAATAAATGACAGTAAAATTTCTAAAATCACAAGTACAAATATTGAACAAACACCGTTTAAAATAGGTTGATTACTGTCCTGTAGCGGTATTGCTGCAATTTCGGAAATCACAAGAGTCACCACCAATTCATTTGGCTGCATATCTCCTATTTGCCTTTTGCCCATAAGTCTGATACCAAGGGTGAGTACAATATAAAGTATTAGTGTTCTGATAATTATTGATAACATTTTATCACCTATTGACGATTTATTGAAAGAGTGCTATACTTAGTGCAAATCAAAATAGAGGTAATTGCAAAATGAAAAGAATATGGAATTATTTAAGCATAATTCTGGTCGGAATAATGTTAGCATTTGTTTATTACATTTTTATTATTCAAAATAATTTTGCACCGGCAGGACTCAACGGAATTGCTACTATGATTCAGTATAAAACGGGATTTAGCATAAGTTATATGTCACTTCTTATAAATATTCCGCTATCCATTTTGGCTTTTTTCTTTGTACAAAAAGATTTTGCGGTTAAAACTCTATTGTTTTCTGTTGTATATTCGGTGTCTTTTTTGATTTTACAAGGCTCAAATCTTTCTTTTATTCAGTATAATGCATTCGACCATGACACGATTTATCCTGTTATATTAAGCGGTGTTTGTAGTGGTATTGTTTACGGCGTATGTTTCAGAAATAACGCCTCCACAGGCGGAACAGATGTTGTTTCGCGTTATATCAACAAGGTTAGACCTGATACTAATTTCTTCGTTGTTACTTTTATTTTAAACGGTTTGGTTGCGGTAGCTTCGATATTTGTATATTCGACAGGCGATTTTAACTATAAGCCTGCAGCGCTGTGTATAATCTATTGTTTTATATCTGCTTTTGTAGGAAATTTATTGCTTAAATCAACTAAAACTGCATACAAATTCACTATCATTACTACTCACAAAGAAGAAATTATCAAAGAAATCAATTACAAGTTCCATCACGGATGCACCGAAATAGATGCTATTGGTACATATACAGGAACAAAAAAATCTGTTCTTATTTGTATTTTAAATAAACATCAGCTGAATGATTTTCAAAAAATTATTTCAAAGTATAGCGATACATTTTCGTATTTTGAATCGGTTAATGAAACCTACGGTAACTTTAAACATATAAAACAGAAAATTTAGGAGTTCGGAATGGATATAAGACGGGAATCTTTGAAAAAACATTACGAATGGGGCGGAAAAATTGAGGTAATTTCGCGTGTACAGGTTAATACGCGTGAGGATTTATCCTTGGCGTATACACCCGGTGTTGCCGAGCCTTGTCTTGAAATAAATAAGGATGTAAACAAGTCATATGATTTAACACGCCGCTCAAATTTAGTCGCTGTTGTGACAGACGGTACAGCGGTACTCGGTCTTGGTGATATTGGTCCTGAGGCAGGTATGCCCGTAATGGAGGGTAAATGTGCATTATTTAAAGAGTTTGCCGATGTTGATGCATTTCCGCTGTGTATAAAATCTAAAGATGTAGATGAAATTGTCCGCACAATTTATCTGCTGTCAGGTAGCTTTGGCGGAATAAATCTTGAGGATATTTCAGCTCCTCGTTGTTTTGAAATTGAGAAAAAACTTAAAGAAATATGCGATATTCCGATTTTTCACGATGACCAACACGGTACAGCGATTGTTGTGGCTGCCGCGCTCATAAATGCCTTAAAGCTTGTTAAAAAGCAGATAGGGGATATTAAGGTTGTTATTAACGGTGCAGGCTCTGCTGGTATAGCAATAGGCAAGCACCTTATGAATATCGGTGTCAAAAATCTTATTTTTTGTGATAGATTTGGTATTATACATAAGGGCGACAGTAACAATAATCCCGCTCAAGAGGAAATTGCAAGTGTTACTAATACCCAAAATAAAACAGGAAACCTGGCTGATGCATTAGTCGGCGCTGATGTATTTATTGGTGTTTCTGCGCCAAACCTTGTTGATGAAGCAATGGTGAAATCAATGGCAAAAGATGCGATACTTTTCCCGATGGCTAACCCTACACCCGAAATTATGCCCAACATTGCTAAAAAAGCGGGAGCAAGGGTTGTTGGTACCGGGCGTTCTGATTTCCCGAATCAAATTAACAATGTTCTTGCTTTCCCCGGTATTTTCCGTGGCGCGCTTGATTGCCGTGCAAAGTGCATAAATGAGGAAATGAAAGTCGCTACCTCCTATGCATTGGCTTCACTTATTCCGGACGATGAAATCACCGAGGAAAATATTATAGCAACAGCCCTTGATAAAAGGGTTGCAAAGGTTGTTGCCGAGGCTGTTATAAAAACAGCTAAGGAAACAGGGGTTGCACGTATTTAATTCAGTTATACAACAAATAACACCATAAATTACACCTGCGACAGTACCGTACACAATAACCGATCCTGCGATTTTGAACATATTGGCACCTACACCTAAAACGAAGCCCTCTGCTTGTGTAAACTTAGCAGCCATTAATTTGTAAAAACATTTACATTTAAACGGCGCTGTGATATAATATATTTATATTAGCCAAATTGAAAGGTAATAGCATATGCAACAAATTAACTATTCTAAGTCAATTCCTGTAAAAAAGCAGTACGATGTTATCGTTTGCGGTGGTGGTGTTGCGGGTGTTGCAGCGGCAGTCAGCGCAGCAAAAAACGGTTTGTCCACCTTACTTCTTGAAAAAAGCAATATTCTTGGCGGTCTTGGAACATTGGGACTTATCAATCTTTTTGTTCCAATGTGTAACGGTCGCGGCAAGCAAATCATTTTCGGTCTTGCTGAAAAATGGCTTCGTATGAGTGCAACGCTTGGATGGGATACTATCCCAAATGAGTGGAAAAATGGGGAGCCAAATGAACCAACCAATGTAAGATATATTCAACGTTATTCCCCAGCTATTTTTGCCTATCAGTTGACCGAAGAACTAAAAGAAAGTGGTGCGGACATTCTTTTTGATTGCATGGCTGTTGATCCAATTATGGATGGTAATATTTGTACCGGTGTCATTACCGAAAGCAAAGGCGGTACATCGTTTTATCCTTGCCGTGTTTTAATCGACACCACAGGTGATTGCGATGTGTTGCGCCGCGGTGGAATTCCTACTGTCAGCGGCGAAAATTTCTTCACTTTTTCTGCAAAGATGGTTACACTGGACAGCTGCAAACAAGCCATTGAATCTAATGATATTCGCAATATATACAAAAGCATAAGCGGTGGCAAGGTCAACCTGTTTGGCGATAATCAACCAGATGACGTTCCCCGTTGGTCAGGACTTTCGGCAGAAGAAGTTACTGACTACATCGTACGCAATCACTTACTGATCCTAAAAGAGTTAAAAAATACCGACAGAACAACCCGTGAAATTGTAACCACTCCCGGTATGCCTCAATTTCGCACCACTGCCCACATAAAAGGCGATTATTCGCTCAAAGTTGTAGATGCTTACCGTCACTTTGATGATTCGGTATGTGCGATCAACGACTTTGAACATCGTGACCATCTGTTTGAGGTGCCGCTACGTGCATTAACAAGAAAAGATTTCCCTAACATTATCACTGCAGGCAGAAGTGCTGACGGAACGGGTTACGGCTGGGATCTTTTGCGTGTGATACCACCTGCGATTCTCACTGGTCAAGCGGCAGGTGAAGCAGCTTGTCTTGCTATTAAAACTAATGTCGCTATTGCGAATGTGGATATACGTGCTTTACAAGCAAAGCTTGAACAAGAAAACGTAATGATTCATTTCCCCGATTCCTACATACCCGAAGATAAAACCGTAATTATCCATGGAAAAAACTCTGCCGAAATCGAAGGCGGGCATATGTAATTAAAAAGGCTTAACCAAATAGGTCAAGCCTTTTTATATCATCTGAATTATCCAACAAATAACCCCATAAATCACACCTGCAACAGTGCCATAGACAATAACAGGACCTGCGATTGTGAACATCTTTGCGCCAAGACCTAAAACCCAGCCTTCTGCTTGTGGTCAAGTAGGACCCATTACTTCGTGTTCCATTATAACCTAAAAAAACTGTCCATCCATTAAGATAGACAGTTTTATTTATAATGCGGCTTTGAATCGTTAGTCAAACCTAAAATATAATCAGTAGAGGTTTTGTACAACTTAGCAAGACGAATCAAGACATCCGTGGGCAAATCCCTTAGACCACGCTCATAACGACTGTACTGCGGTTGCTTCATATCTAAATAATCTGCTATCTGTTGTTGCGACAAATCACGATCTTCCCTTAAATCTTTTAATCTTGAATAATAATTATCCATTTCAAAACCAACCTTAATAACCATTTGGTATTGACATCTTAACATGCATATGATAATATATATTCATTTAATAACTATACGGTTATAAAACAAATATATAAGGTGGTATTGTTTATGGATAACGAAACTTGGTTTATTTTCCCAATTAGTGGAACTCTTATAGGTATTGTAGTTTTATTACCTATACTTTGTATTTTAGTCGGTGCAGATAGTGCATTCAATTTTATTTATGAAAATTATACTGTGTTTTTTTCGATTTTTTCTATAATATCCGTAATTTTAATATTAATCCCTTTGATAGGTGGAATTCACTTGACAAGTATTCTATCATTTCCGGCGGGTGCTATTTGTTCTTCTCAAATGCTTTATATGTTTCATTTTGGATTGAACGCTATTGGTAATATTAATGATTATGGATTTGCACTTATTGGTAGGACTTTATTATTTATCATTTGGCTAATTTATATGTTGATAAATATAATATTAACATTTGGTTCCATGGGTATTGGTGCATTTTTTTCATTCGGATATAAATCTATAAAAAATTCAACAGCAGATACTGGTGAACTATATTCTAATTTAGGTTTATCGGTTGGTATTAGTACATTGTTTGGCGTAATTGGATGGATTATTAATTGGTTTTTTTTATAATTTAAAATCATTTAATAAACATAAGAAAGGATGAAAAACACATGAGCATTTATGACGAAATAGAAGCCGAAAAACTTCGCCTACAACAAGAACAGCGGTTAAAAAATCAAAAAAGTAAAATAGCGTTTGAAGAATCAGAAAAAATTATACCTGAAATTGTAAGTCAAATTAAAAACAGAGCAATTTATCGTGCTGCTACTAATTCTGGTCCTATATATAGACGTGGACTATTAGGTGGTGCGAAATACATTAAAATAACATATAAACTTTCTCAAGATGACGAAGGTGAAAAATTAAAAATGTATGTGGCATTGCACAAAGTCAAAAACAATAGCAAAATATACAAAAAATTGACGGCTGCCATTAATGCCGCAGGCTTCTGCAACACAAATGTATCATACTACGAACCACGTCATTATTTTTATATCAGCACAGAATTCAATTTACCAAAATTAGGATAATTTATATATTTAACATTTTACAATAATGTTATTATCCAATAAACAACGCCATAAATCACACTCGCAACCGTGCCGTATAAAATGACGGGCCCTGCGATGGTGAATATCTTCGCACCAACGCCAAGTATAAAGCCCTCGCTTTTAAACTCGATAGCAGGGGAGACAACTGCATTTGCAAATCCCGTAATCGGCACCAATGTACCCGCTCCCGCATGTTTTGCAATTTTGTCAAAAAGTTTAAGTCCAGTTAAAAGTGCGGCGATAAAAATCAGTGTTACGGGCACCGCCATTTTCACGGTTTTTTCGTCAAAACCGAACCACTTGTAAAGCTCCATAAACAGTTGACCTATCACACAGATAAGTCCGCCTATAACAAAGGCAGATATAAAATCCTTGATTTTTGGCGATGGGGGAGAAAGTTTTTTCACAACTTTATCATATTCCTTATTAGTAAAACCCACTAAAATCACTCCTTTTAGAGTAGTTTTAGTGGGTTTTTAAGTTTTATTCTTAAATTTTTATACTAATTTCGCCTGATGATAAATATTCCTGTGTTTTGTCAGCATATTCAACCAACAGTCTAAAATCATCATCCATTGAAATTACAGAAGCATTTTTACTGATATTGTTTTTTATTACATTAACATTTTTGCCTATAACAAAATTTCTTTTTTTGTAATCGGCCAAAAAGTTTTTTTGCAAAAGGTTTTTATAAAATTTAAAGAAATTATTTAATACTAAAGCTGTAAGCTTTGCTTTTAAAGATAAATCAAAATTTTCAAAAACGCTTCCTGCAATATCTTTAATTTCATCATCAAATCCGTTTTCAGGAGTAAATGCATTGATGCCTATTCCCAAAATTATATATTCAAAATTTTGGTTTTTAGGATTAATGCACCCTTCGGTCAGAATACCGCAAACCTTTTTACCGTCTATCAGAACATCATTCACCCATTTGATTTGTGATTTCTTTTGAGTGAGTTCGTCGCAAGCATTACAGATGGCAACAGCGGCGGCAGTAGTAATTAAGGTGGCGTCAAAACCGCCAAAATCTGGTTTTAAAAGTATACTCATATAAATACCGCTATTTTCTGGAGAGTGAAATTTGCGGTCAAATCTGCCTCTGCCGTGAGTCTGATTATCTGCAATAATAACCAAGCCCTCTTTTTGGGATTCTGCTTTTTCTTTCAAAACAGAATTTGTTGAGGATAGGGTAGAGTAAGATTCTATATTTATATTGTCAAATGATATATTGTCACAAATAGATTTAATATAATTTTCCAAAAAATCACCACTAAAAGAATAGCAGAAATCGGTAATTTTTTCAAGTAATATTTGACAAATGCTTATGTTTATAGTATTATGTATCTGTTGGCGTATATCTTAATTTAAATTGTTAAAAGGAGATGGTTTTGTGGACCCGCTTCCTCGAAGTAGGAATAGGTTTGAGATTGGGCTAGTGCCAAAATTTAATAATTACTGTTTTTTCGCCCTGTCAAACATCAGGTTTTTCAGAGTAAGGCGTAACTGATATAAAGCCTTAAAAACATTAATTATATTTTTGGAGGATTAGTTCAATAATGATAAAACAACTACTTTTGCAATTTATACTGATTGCAATTAATGCTTTTTTTGCCGCTACTGAAATTGCGGTGATATCCCTTAACGAAAAAAAGGTTAAGGCTAAAGCAGACGACGGCGACAAAAAAGCCGTTAAAATGCTTAAGATGATTGAAGAGCCTACAAGGTTCCTTTCAACCATACAAATTGGTATTACCTTTGCAGGATTTTTGGGTTCTGCTTTCGCTGCCGACAATTTTGCTGAACGCCTTTCCGCTTATATAGGTAAAACCCTTGAAATTTCTGATAAAAACATTTCTGCCGTTAATTCGTTATCGGTTGTAGTAATTACTGTGATTTTGTCTTTCTTCACACTTGTATTAGGTGAGTTGGTGCCAAAACGAGTGGCTATGAGAAACAAAGAAAAGCTTGCAGAACTCTTTTGCGGTTTCATAAGCTTCTTGGCGGGTGTTTTGCGCCCGATTATCTGGCTATTAACAATATCTACCAACGCAGTGCTTCGTATTTTCGGCATTGACCCGAATGAAAAAGAGGAGACGGTAAGCGAAGAAGATATCGTAATTATGCTTGACGCCGGTGCTGATGAAGGTACAATTGACGAAGATGACATTGAATACATAAAGAATGTATTTAAGCTCGATAAAATGACGGCTGAAGATGTTATGACCCCAAGAAAATCTATTGTTTCCATTGACAATGAAACCACAGACGAGGAAATCCTTAAAATTATTGAAAATGAAGGATATTCTCGTATGCCTGTTATGGATGATGAAAATGAAAACATCATCGGTATTTTCTATGTAAGAGATTATCTTTTAAAGCGTACCAACAAAAACTTTAAACTTAAGTCGGTAATACAGCAGCCTGTTTTTGTTCCTGAATCTGTTCACCTTGATACATTGTTCAAGGATATGCAAAAAGAACGTTTTCATATGGCGGTTGTTGTTAATGAGTACGGTGAGGTTTCAGGCATTGTAACAATGGAAGATATTTTAGAAGAGCTTGTTGGTGAGATTTGGGACGAGCTTGATGAAGAAGTTCAACAGTTCACTATGGTTGACGAAAATAACTTTGTTGTTATGACTAATGTTTTGGTTGAAGAATTCTGGGAATATTTTGACCTTGATGAAGAAATCGAGACCGATGCTACTACAATTAACGGTCTTATTACCGAGATAGCTGACTGTATTCCTGAAATCGGATATGAATTTGAGTTAGAAAACCTTAGCATATCTGTTACAAAGGCCAACGATTTTATGACTGAAGAAATTGCGGTCAGAGTTAACCCCAAGTCGGAACAAGAAACAGAAGAATAATTTAAACGGGACTGAATTTCAGTCCCGTTTTTTTACATTAGTCCAAAACTTACCGATAATGCCTTGTCCACCATTTCCATTGATAACTCGTCAAGACTTCCCATACGCTCTTTCAAGCGTTTTTTATCAATTGTGCGGACTTGTTCGAGCAAAACAATAGAATCCTTTGCAAGACCGCATTCTCCTGAAATTACTGAAATATGGGTTGGCAGTTTTGTTTTTTCTTTTTGACTTGTAATTGCCGCAGCAATTACGGTAGGGCTGTATTTATTGCCAACATCGTTTTGAATTATAAGTACAGGTCTTATACCGCCTTGCTCGGAACCAATTACGGGACTCAGGTCTGCATAGTATATATCTCCTCGTTTAATGGTCATCTAATCACACTTTCCAAAATCTTGTCTACTATATTTTTGCCTCAAAGAATTAAAGTTAATCATTTATTTTGAAATTTCTTTGATATATACTATGCAATTAGATTTTTTGGTGATAATAAAACCCTTGGCGATTTAGCCAAGGGTTTTATCTATCTTTTTATAAAATATTCTTCATACCAAACAAGGAAAGTATAAATAGTCCAGACTTTGCGCCAAAAATCGGAATTTCCGCCGATGTATTCATCGAAAATAGCGTTAATCTCATCTATATTAAAAAACCTATCAGCAATTTCACTGTTGAATAACCTTTTAACATCGCTGTTATAACGCTCATCTGCCATCCAAACTCTGATAGGCACAACAAAGCCTAATTTTTTTCGGAAAGCAATATCTTCGGGCAAAAGTTTTGCCGCGGCAGTGCGAAATGCCACTTTATTTTGCTCCTCAGTTACTTTATATGCAGAGGGCATACGAGATGCAATATCAAAGATTCTAAGGTCTGTAAGGGGCATTCTAACCTCTAATCCGGCGGCAAGACCCATCTTGTCAACATTCAAATAAATGTCACCCTCGAGCCAGACCTGGATATCAACATCACTCATCTTAGAAAGAGGGTCAAGAGATTCATTTTCTTTATAAATATCTTCCAATAGGTCAATGGGTAGAAAATCCTCATAATATTTTTTAAGGATTTTCTTTTTTTCGTCCTCCTTCATTATGTTGGTGTTGCCAACATAGAAGGTCTTTAAATTCTCGCCATATCTTTCGGCATTGCGATACATATTGTATCCACCAAAAAATTCATCGGCGCCTTCGCCCGAATAACAGATTTTAGTGTGCTCGGCAGTCGCTTTACAACCAAGCGCAAACGCGACAGCTGAGGCATCGCCCAAGGGTTGCTCCATATTATACATAACATAAGGAATGGCATCAAAATAATCTTCAGGTGTTATAAGACAACGGCGGTTTTCCTTGCCTAAAACATTAGCAGTTTCACGTGCCAGACCCGATTCATCAAGACGCTTATCATCATAACCGCAAGAGTTACTTACAGTAATATCTGATGCAGCAAATAAATATGAAGAATCGACACCGCCCGACAAAAATGTTTCAGCATATTCGTTTTCAGTTTTTACTTGAGGTAGTATCTCGTTTACTGTTTCGTGAATTTCGTTTGCCCATTCTTCTAATGTTTTAGAATTGTCAGGGTTAAATTCCGGTTTCCAGTAACGGTTTATAGAAATTTTACCGTCTTTAAAAATCAAATATCTTCCGGGTAAAAGCTTTTTTACGCCCTTGAAAAAGGTATCTTCGCCTGTTGTGTAGGTCATAGTGAGATAAATTTGCAAAAGGCGGTCATTAAGCTCTTTTTTAAATCCGTTTTGTGCCATAATTTCTTTTATGGTCGTACCGTATAACAGATTGTTATCATCGGTAAGATAATAATAAAAAGGTTTCGTACCAAACTGGTCACGTATGCAAAATAGTTGCTTTTTCTCGTCATCCCATAATGCAAAGCTAAACATACCATAAATATGATTAGCAAGCTCATAACCCCATTTGAGATAAGATTTGATTATAATTTCTTTTTCCATTTCTTCTCTTAGAAGTGATGGGTTAATATTTAAGATTTCGCAAAGTTCAACGTGGTTTCTTATATGACCACGATATACCTTTAAAGAAATTTTTTGTTTTAAGTCTAACATAACACACATTCCTTTTTTAAAATACAAATATAATTTACCACAAATTCCGAAATATTTCAATAAAAAACTCCCCAAAAGGGGAGTTTGATTAAAATTATTCAGTTTCCATTATAGCTCGGAATTCTTCGCCGGTAATCTTTTCCTTTTCAAAAAGAATTTTTGCGGTTTCGTGAAGCTTTGGCATTGCTTTTTCAAGAAGTGATATAGCTTTTGAATACTGAGCCATAACAATGCTTTCGATTTCTTCATCAATAACAGCAGCGGTTTTTTCGGAGTAGTTGGGGGTAGAGGAGAAGTCTCTTCCTAAAAATACCTCATTGTTGTCATTGCCGTAGGTGACAAGACCTAAACGGACACTCATACCAAACTTTGTAACCATCTTTCTGGCAAGCTCGGTAGCTCTGTCTATATCATTAGAAGCACCCGTGCAAACATCGTCTTGTGTTAACTGCTCGGCAGCACGTCCGCCTAAAAGTGAACAGATTTGCTCTAACATTTGGTTTTTTGAGACATGGCCCTTATCCTCGTTAGGAAGATACATGGTGTAGCCTGCAGCCATACCACGTTTTATAATCGAAATCTGATGAACGGGGTCTTGGGTCGGCAAGAAATAAGAAACCACTGCGTGACCTGCTTCGTGGTAAGCGGTAATCATCTTATCCTTATCCTTAACAATATGAGATTTCTTTTCAGCACCCATTACAACCTTTATGGTAGCTTCTTCGATTTCTGTCTGAGTAATAGCTTTTTTGCCGTGACGAACAGCGAGTAAAGCCGATTCATTTAAAAGGTTTTCAAGGTCGGCTCCTGTAAAGCCTGATGTGGATTTTGCTATAGTCGAAAGGTCGACATCAGGACCTAACGGCTTGCCGCGTGAGTGTACCTTTAAAATTTCTTCTCTGCCTTTAACATCGGGGTAGTTAACAGTTATTTGACGGTCAAATCTACCGGGGCGGAGAAGTGCTTTATCGAGAATGTCAGGACGGTTGGTAGCCGCCATAACAATAACGCCCTCATTTGCGTTAAAGCCATCCATCTCAACAAGTAATTGGTTAAGGGTTTGCTCACGTTCATCGTGTCCGCCGCCGAGTCCTGCGCCTCTTTGCCGACCAACAGCATCAATTTCATCAATAAAAACAATGGCAGGGGATTCTTTTTTTGCCTCGTTAAATAGGTCACGAACACGGGAAGCACCAACACCGACAAACATCTCAACAAAATCCGAACCGGAAATTGAGAAGAATGGAACACCTGCTTCGCCTGCAACAGCACGGGCTAACAAGGTTTTACCCGTTCCGGGAGGGCCTACAAGGAGAACACCTTTTGGAATTTTAGCGCCAAGTTCATTAAATTTTTGTGGAGCCTTAAGGAAATCAACAATCTCTGCCATTTCCTCTTTTTCCTCATCAGCGCCTGCAACATCGGCAAATGTGGTTTTCTTTTTAGCGTCAAGTCGTCTTGCTTTTGATTTGCCGAATCCCATAGTCTTATCGGCATTTATAGCGCCACTCATTTTTCGCATCATAACGAAAAGGAGAACTCCTGTTATACCAACCATCAAGAGAGTGGGGAGGAGACTTGTAATCCACGAGGTTTCACCACCACGGATTAAATTATATTCAATATCATTCGATGTGCCTGCGTTTTCTTCTTTAATTTTCCAAACATCGTCATTAACGTCCCGGATGAATAAAGATGAGTTTGGAACGGTGTAACGGTAGGTTTTACCATCAGCACGCTTTTTGTAGGTTAATTCACCGCTGTAAAGATTAAGTTCCATCTCGGAAACCTCATTGGATTTAATCATTTCAACGATTTGCGAATATTTTAGTTCGGCAGTGTCTTTTGTGAAAAATGATACCGAAACTATTGTAAGAATGAAAATAATCGGTATTAAAATATACAAAAGTACATTTTTAAAATTCTGTTTCAAGTGTTTGCTCCTTTCGAATTAAACAGAATACACCTTTGGAGATAATACACCAACAAAAGGTAAATTTCTGTATTTTTCATTATAATCAAGTCCGTAACCGATTACGAACTCATCGGGAATAACTTTGCCGACATAATCTGCCTCAACATTACCTATTCTGTTTGTAGTTTTATCAAGGAAAGTACAGATTTTCACAGATGCAGCATTTTTATCGGTTAGATGTTTTTTAAGTCTTTCAAGTGTAATACCCGTGTCCAAAATATCCTCTAAAATAAGTATATCCCGACCTTCGACCGAAACATCTAAATCTTTTTTGATTTTAAGCGTTCCTGTTGTACTTGCTCCCGAATAGGATGATACAGCCATAAAATCAATTTCATGGTCGCATTCAATGTTTCGTAGCAAATCAGCCATAAAAACAAATGAACCTTTTAAGATACCGATAATTAAAGGCTTTTTATCGGCATAATCTTTCGAGATAGTTTTCCCTAATTCCTTACAGATTTGTTTGATTTCTTCCTCGGTTACTAAAACACGAGAAATTTCTTCTTTGTTATACATCATTTTTCTTCAACCCTTATTTCATAGGCTTTTTTTGTCTTCTTGGTGACAGCGCAACGCTCTGCAACACCAATATTATAAATCCAAACAACACCATTATCGTCCGAAATAATCGGAATGTTATCACGCAGGTGTGTAGGGACTGATAATTCATTAAAAATTTTATTTATGGGTTTAGTACAACCGCGGTTGGCAAGACGGATACTATCGCCGGACATTCTGGTTTTTATTACCAATTTTCCTACTATTTTATCACAGTCTAAAGAATTATTTAATAACAAATTATTAACTTTTTCTTCAACTTGTGTGATTTTCACTTTATATGCAGGAATTTTCTGATTTTTGTCATTAGAAAAAGATAAAAAATTGTTTTTATTGATACAAAAATTATTTTTTGGTATACCTGTTCTTCCGCCGCTGATGCAAATTTTATAAATCTCGTCAATATGACAAGCTTCGAGCGATATTTCAGCGTCAAAAAGCTTTACAAATTCTATAATAACCTTTTTCGCAACCTCAGGATTAAGGTGAGTGAAATCTGTAAGGCTTAGTTTTTTATCAACAAGATTTCGTCTTATAAAATCTTCCGCCTGAGTTTTTATCATAACAGAAAGATTTTTTAAGTTTCTTGAAGTTTTCAAAACACCGGTTTCAACCTTTGGATTGATTTTTTTCAAAACAGGAATTACCGTGTGTCTTAGCATATTCCTTGTATAGTCATCTGATAGATTTGTGCTGTCGGTGACAAAAGTTAAATCATTTTCTTTACAATAAAGCTCAACCATATCTCTCGTGCTGGATATTAAAGGACGGATAATATTATCACGCTTTATCGGAATTCCGCACAGTCCATCAACAGCGGCGCCTCTTGTAAGATTAAGAAGCATAGTTTCAAGATTATCACTCGCAGTATGTGCTGTCGCTATTAAACCGTCACTCACTCGGCTAAGGAATTCATACCTGAGCTTTCTTGCGGCAGTTTCAAGACTGAGTTTGTTTTCGTTTGCAAACTTTGGAACATCTATTTTTTCAACTATCAAAGGTATATCAATCTTGTCGCAAAGCGATTTTACAAAAGCTTCGTCGCGTGATGCTTCATCGCCGCGAATAAGATGATTTAAGTGCGCCGCATTCAACTTAATACCTAATTGGTCTTTAAGTTTGTAGAGAGCGAAAAGCAATGCGACCGAATCGGCTCCGCCTGAAAGCGCAACAGTGACTGTGGAGCCCGCTGGAATTAGCGAATATGCGGTTACGGTTTCTACAATATTTTTTTCTATCATCTGAAAGTATCCACCGCAGTAAAACGAGTGAATTGTCCGTCAAAGAATAATTCAACACTTCCAAGACCGCCATGACGGTTTTTAGCAATAATACACTCGGATTTATTTGGGTCTGCACGGTCCTCGTCGTCAGCCTTTTCGTTATCGTAATAAGTATCACGGTAAAGAAATAAAACAATATCTGCATCTTGCTCGATAGAACCCGAATCTCGCAAATCTGCAAGAGCCGGTTTATGAGATTTACCTTTACCCTCGGTTCCACGGGACAACTGTGCGCAAGCGATTACGGGAACACCTAAATCTTTAGCCATGATTTTTAGGTTTCGTGTAATTTCTGATACTTCCTGAACGCGGTTGTCAATATTTCGTTCGGATTTCATAAGTCCTAAATAGTCAACAACAACCAAATCTACCTTTGGCATTCTTCTAAGCTTTGCCTTCATTTTTGGAACAGTGATAGTTGAGGTTTCATCAAAGTAAATATTGGTTTTAGACAGATTATCACCGGCTTGGGCTAGTCTTGTCCATTCGTCGTCCTCTAATTCACCATTTCGAAGCTTTTCACTGGGGATTCCAGCCTCGCTTGAAAGCATACGCTGTGCTAATTGGTCACGCGACATTTCAAGTGAGAAGAAACATACAGTCTTTCCCGAATTAAAAGCAACATTACGGGCTATGTTTAAGGCGAAGGCGGTTTTACCCATACCGGGACGGGCGCCTAAGATAATGAGGTCGGACTTGTAAAGACCGCCTATTATTTTATCCAATGTGCCGATTCCTGTTGGAATTCCGATATAATCGTTACGTGTCACGGGGTCAGCCATTTTTGTCAAACGGTCATAGGTTTCGTTTTCAATAACCGATTTAATGTGAGTAAGACCGCTTACATCTCGTCCTTGACGAATATTGTAAATGCTTTGCTCAGCATTATCAATAAGCGTGCTGGAGTCTTTAGTACCCTCATTAACATTGGTAATGATGTTTTGCGCCGCACCCATCAATGAACGGGCATAATATCTTTCCTTGATGATTTCGACGTGGGTTAAAACATTGGCAGCAGAGGGGATAGTTTGTACTAATTGCGCCAAATAAGCCTTTCCGCCCGCCTCATCATAAACGCCGTTGAGTCTTAGTTTTTCTATCAAAGAAACTAAGTCGATATTTTGGCTAAGTTCATACATTGATGAAATAGCAGAATAAATTTCCCTATGCTGTGGCAGATAAAAATAGTCTGCCGACAAACTAACAGCAACCTCACTAAGACACTTTGGGTCAATTAAAATAGCGCCCAAAACTGCTTGTTCGGCTTCGACAGAATAGGGAAGGCGCCCACCGTCTAAATTGTAAATCAATTTTTCGTCACTCATTTTTTAGCTCCGATTTAATTTTATAGTCCTTCAACAACAACTGTGATTTTTGCAGAAATACCTTGGTACAATTTAATTTCTGCAGTATATTCACCAAAGTTTTTAATGTCAGCAACCTGCATTTTTTTGCGGTCAATTTTAATCTTTAAACTATTTTCAATTTCGGCTGCAATTTCTTTTGATGTGACCGAGCCGAAAAGTTTACCGTTAGAACCGGCTTTTGCTTTGATTTTAACGGATTTACCCTCTAAAAGACCTGCGGTGGTTTTTGCGGCGTTGATTTCCTCTTGCTTGTGATGAGCAGCAGATTCCTCACGGTTTCTAAGCTCATTAAGTGCAGTATTATCAGCTTCAACAGCTAATTTTTTAGGGAAAAGAAAGTTGCGTGCGTAACCGTCAGATACGTTACAAAGTTCACCTTTTTTTCCGTGTCCTTTTACATCTGCCAATAATATAACTTTCATTTTTTCTCTCCTTAAATATTAACTTCCATAATAATCGGTAAAATCATTGGACTGCGTTTAGTTTTCTGGAAAAGAAAACGGGAGACACCGTCTTTGATTTTCATTTTTACAGAGTTCCAATCTCTAATGTTTTGATAATAACAACGTTCTAAAATGTTGCTTGCTAAATCATTAATTTCATTTATAAGTTCTTCGGATTCCTTAACATAGACGAAACCTCTGGTTACCACATCAGGTCCCGAAAGTATTTCTCTTGTGTAGTGATTAACTGTCATTGCGATTACGATAATTCCGTCATCAGACAAAAGCTTGCGGTCTCGTAATACAATACTTCCCACATCACCAACTCCGAGTCCATCAACCAAAACTCTGCCCGCTTGGACAGTTTCGCTGTTAATAACGGAGTTTTTCTTGAGTTCAATAACATTGCCGTTATGCGCAATCAGAATATTTTCGGGTTTAACACCAACCTGTTCGGCAAGTTCGGCGTGTTTTATCAGATGTTTTTGCTCACCGTGAACAGGAATAAAGTATTTTGGTTTAACGATGCTCATCATAAGTTTCAATTCTTCTTGACAAGCGTGTCCTGAAACGTGCACGTCGTACATTTTCTCGTAAACAACATTTGCTCCACGCTTCATAAGCTCGTTAATAACCTTGCTTACAAGTTTTTCATTACCTGGGATAGGAGTTGCTGAAATTATAATCATATCACCGGGAATGATTTCAATTTGTCTATGGTCGGAAAAAGCAATTCTGTGCAAAGCAGACATAGGTTCTCCCTGGCTACCGGTTGTTACCAATACGATTTCACCAGGTTCATAATTGTTGATATCTGAAACATCAATTAAAATATTATCCGGGATATTTAAATAACCAAGTTCGGCAGCGACGGTGACAACATTTATCATACTTCTGCCCGAAACTGCTACCTTACGATTACAGTTAACGGCCTCGTTGATGATTTGCTGAATTCTGTGAATATTAGATGAAAATGTAGCAATTATAACTCGGTGACCTTCAGCTTGGTTAAAAAAGTGTGATAATGAGCCGCCAACGAGCTTTTCGGAAGAGGTGAAACCTGGTCTTTCAGCGTTTGTAGAGTCTGCTAAAAGAGCTAAAACGCCCTTTTTGCCGTATTCACCGAAACGTCCTAAATCGATTACATTACCGTCAATGGGTGTTGTGTCAATTTTAAAATCACCTGTATGAATAACTGTGCCTGCAGGTGAATTTATTGCAAAAGCTACAGCATCAGGTATCGAATGGTTAACGTTAATGAATTCTACGTTAAATTTACCAAAATCAACTTTATCTCCCGGCTTCACGACATTTAGCTTAGCATCATTTAAAAGCTTGTGTTCCTTTAATTTTCCTTCTATCAATCCTATTGTGAGGCGTGTTGCATAAATCGGCAGATTAAAATCTTTCAAAAGATAGGGAATGGCACCGATATGGTCTTCATGACCGTGGGTGATTACCATACCTTTAATTTTATCTCTGTTTTCTAAAATATAGGTAAAATCGGGTATTACAATATCAATACCCGGCATATCTTCATCGGGGAAAGACATACCGCAATCGACTAAAAACATATCACCGTCATATTCGTACAGGGTAATGTTTTTACCAATTTCACCCAAACCACCTAAAGGAACAATTTTAATAGGTAATTTCGGAGTTTGCGGTTTTTTATATGCACGTTTTTGTGGTTGCTTTCTTTCAAGAGTTTTGTTTTTTGAAGATGTTTTTTTGTAACTTTTTTTATATTGATTTTCGTTTGTTTTAGATTTCTTGGGTTGCTTGTTTTGATTCATTTAATTCCTCCGAATTTTTAGTTTTTCACAATCGCTAAGGATGTGATATGTATTTTAAGCATATATACCCATATTGCTATATTTATTCAATATATATATTATCTTTTTTGTGTATTAAAGTCAAGTATAAAAAGGAAAATCTTACTTGAAATATTATAATCACTTTTCATTGTTTTTAATCGTAGTTGTTAATCAGTGCCTTGACAAAAAAATTCGTAGAAGTATAATTCATTTATAGTGAGAGGTGTGTAATTTATGTTTGGTTTTTTCAAGAAAAATAAAAATCCCAATGCTGTTGTTTTAAAACAAATGGACGGCAGAGAAATCAAGTATGTAACAAGAAGAATCAAGAATGATGACGGTACGGTTAAAGAAGTGATTCTCGGTAAAGAGGGGAGAATTGTTGTAATTGATGACGAAATCCGCATTATGTGCGGAACGTTAGATGTATTTAGGTGTAAAACCGAAAACGCTACATACTATATGCTTTTAAGCGGTGATGGAATTACGGTTTCAGGTGTCAATGAGATTGATAGCACACAGGTTGATATTATCGTTTATTATAAATATCACCGAAAATAGTGTTTGGCTTGACTATTAGGCTGTATATGTTATATTCAAAAATACTAATATCGATATGAAATGAGGCTTTACGATGTTTAATGTAACGGGTTTTTTCAATGAAAATAGCGACGAATATACTCTAACTACCCCTAAATCACGCTCACTCTATAAAACATGTCTTATGAACAATAAGGGGTATGCATTTGCTCTCAATCAGTTTGGTATGGGTGAAACACTCTGCAAATTCGCATTTACAGAAAAAAATAATATCGTACAAAACGGAAACCGTACAATATATCTTCGCGACGATGAAACTAATGACGTATGGTGCGTTGCAGGTTATCCTTATCGTAGTGATATTGAGGATTTTAAATGCACACACAAGCAGTCATGTTCCGTAATCTCCTCTGTGCATAATGGAATTAAAGTAAGCATTAGATTTTTTATTCCAAAGGATAAGCGTTGTGATATTCAGAGTGTGACGATAGAAAATTTGACGGATAAGGAACGCAAAATCTCCGTATTTCCTGTTGTACAGCTTGACCTTAGCGGATATTCTGCCCCTGAATGGTGTGATACTCACGAGCAGTTTTATCTGACCGAGTTTAAGGAAGAACTTAATGGTGTTTACATAGACAGCAGAAATCCTTATACAGCGGGAAAGCCTTACAATTCATTTCTTTCCTCAACTACACCGATTCATGCATATAGTGCAGATGACCGTATCTTCTTTTGATGTCAGTATTCGCTTAGTATGCCTTATGCAATAGTTGATGGTGAGGACCTTGATTCAAAAAGCGTTGCAAGGGGTAAAACATTCTTTGCGCTTCAAACAAAAGTCAATCTTTTGCCGAAAAAAAGTTTTGTTACAGACTATATACTTGGCGTGTGCGTTGACCTTGAAGGTGCTAAGGCGGAGCTTTCTGATATTGATTCACACGAAGTGGTTGAAGAGTTATACAAAGCTGCCGCTGAGGAGGATATTTTCCGTAGAAGTCAGATTATGATTGAAACCCCTCACGAAGAAACAAATTATCTCATTAATTACTGACTGAAACTTGGTCTTGAATATAATGTTCTCTGGCGCAGAGCACCCCGTGACAATCTGCAATTTGCACATGCCTCACTAACTTTTTTGCCCGATGCTGCAAAATATACTATCAAAAATGTAATGCGTCAGCAGTATAATGACGGACATCTTATTCGCCGCTGGACTCCTATTCTTGAAAGATGGTACGGTGATGCTCCCGCATGGCTTATTACGACAACTTGTGATTATCTGAAATATACAGGTGATTACGGATTCTTAGATGAAGTTGTGGATTACTATGATTTTGGCAGTGGTACTGTATGGGAACATCTTTTAAAAGGACTTAACAGACTTGACAGTGACCGTGGTCCTCACAATCTTCCTCTTTCACGATTTGCCGATTGGAATGATGCACTCACTACAGGAATCCGTGATGAAAATGCTGAAAGTGTATTTATCGCAATGCAACTGGCACTCTCTTTTCGTGAGATGGCAGAGCTTTCCACACAACTTGGCAAGAAAAATCTCTGTGAAGAATACACACAAAAATATAGCGAGCTTTGCAACACAATTAATGAAACTGCATGGGATGATGAGGGATACTATATTCGTAGCTTTGTCGGTGGTAAGCCTGTTGGCTCAAGCAAATGCGAAAAAGGTTCTAAAATATTTGTTAATCCTCAATCTTGGTCAATTTTTTCGGGCGTATGTCCGCCTGAAAGGATTCAGTCCGTTTTAGATGCAGTTGATAAATATATTGATACCCCTGTTGGCTGCCGAGTTAACTATCCGGCATACTCTGAATATGACCCATTATTGGGTAGAATCAGTTCTCAGTATCCGGGTACAAACGAAAATGGTGCTATTTACGCACACGCGACGAGCTTTAAAATATATGCCGATTGTCTGCTTGGTCTTGGTGACCGTGCTTTCAGAAGCTATTTGCAGTTGCTTCCGTCAAATCCTGACAACCCGATAGAGACTGCAGATGCACTTCCTTATACCCTGTCTAACTCTTGCTCAACAGCCGATGTCTGCTATGGTAAAAGTTCAAATAGTCCATGGACGACAGGTACACTTGCATGGCTCTTTAAATCTGTAACCGAAGGTATTCTCGGTGTAAGATATGCATATGGCGGTTTTAATGTAGCGCCTGCTTTCCCGTCATCTTGGGATAAGGCATCAATTACTATTAAAAGAAATGGTACAGACTATATATTCAAAATTGTAAATAACAATTCAAACTCGAAAAAGATATATGTCAATGATGAACTTATTGATGGAGATTTTGTTCCTTTTTCAAATGCTCAGACAGTTAATATTAAAATAGAACTTTAGAACACATCAATAACTATCAAAGAACGTAAAAAATTCAGCCTCAGTTTCAAGTAAAAAACTGAGGCTCGTATTTTATAACTGTATTAATATCATTGTTAATTATAAATACCGCAGAAAGTAGTTTTCTGCTTGACAATTCACTTGTATATGGTATAATTACAATTGCTCACTCGGGCGCGGCTGCCTGAAGAACAATTTAATATGTATTATGCGGATATGGCGGAACTGGCAGACGCGCTAGATTCAGGTTCTAGTCGGGGCGACTCGGTGCAGGTTCGATTCCTGTTATCCGCACCATCAAGAGCTTCGACACGTGAATTGCGTGCTGAGGCTTTTTCGTTTTATATTGCAAATTACGTGTAAATGAGATATAATAACAAAAATGGCTTTTAAAATAATCATTGTGTTTTAAAAAGGAGAAAATTTATGGAAATACAATTACAAGAGCTGATTGACCAAATAAAAAAGGACGGTGTGGAGGCTGCCGAAAGTGAGGCAGACTCGATAATTGCTGCCGCAAAATCGCAAGCTGAGAAAATCGTTTCAGAAGCTCAGTCACAAGCCGATAAAATTTTGCTCGATGCAAAAAACGAGAATGACCGTATTGTTAAATCAAGCGAGGATGCTATCCGACAAGCCGGAAGAAATTTGCTAATTTCTTTTAGAGAGAGCGTTTCGAGAGAATTAAAAGTAATTTTAAATGATAATGTAAACTCTGTGTTTTCTTCTGATAAATTTTCGCAAATTATTATAAATGTAGTTGAGTCTTGGGTAGGCAAACCTAATGCTGAGGATGTTTCGGTTCTTCTTAATTCTCAAGATTTAAAATTGCTTGAAGAAAATTTGCTTTCGGCTTTGAAAGAAAAAATGATTAAGGGCGTTACCCTTAAACCTGACGATAATTTTGACGGTGGTTTCCGTATTGCCTCTGATAATGGCAGTGCCTATTACGATTATTCTTCCGAGGAAGTTGTTGAACTTCTCTCTAACTACCTAAGCCCTAAGGTTACTGCACTTTTGAAAGAGGCACAAAGTCATGTCTGAGTATTATCTTATATCACAGTTACCATCTTTGGATGGCATTGGCGAAAATGTGCCAATACCAATTACAGAGGAACGCTTTTTAGAACTTTGCAATAGATTTTTAAACAAGAAAACTTTATATGAGTTAAATAAATTATCCCTGATTCCTACAAAAACTCATGAAAAATCAAACTCCAGTTTAATTGAATGTTGGAATGAGGGAGAACGAAATTTACGCCTTGCATTGGGTGAGCTTCGTGCTGATAAAATGAATAAAACTTTTGAAAAGGATAATGTTTCTTTGCCTATTTCTCTTGTTACTGTCGCACGTTCTGCAGTTGAAATCGAAAATCCAATGGAAGCCGAAAAATTCTTAAATTCATATCGCTTGGATTTTTTAGAAACCTTAAGACCTATGGATACTTTTTCTGAGGATATGATATTTTATTATTGGCTGAAACTCAAACTCCTTTTGAGGATAAAATTATTTAATGCGGAAGATGGCGAATCTGCATATAAGCACATTTATAATTCAATTTTAAACGGAACGAATATGGAGGCTTTATAATGACCGAAAATATTGGAAAGGTAATAAGTATTAACGGAAACTTAGTATCTGTCGAGTTTTTTGGCAACGTTTCTATGAACGAAATTTGTTATGTGAAGGTTGGCAACGCAAAGCTCAAGAGTGAAGTTATCCGTATTAGAGGAAATATAGCTCAGGTTCAGGTATACGAAATGACCGGTGGCATAAAATGCGGAGATGTTGTCGAATTTACCGGAGATATGCTTTCTGCTATGCTAGGCCCCGGTTTGCTTGGACAAATTTATGACGGACTTCAAAATCCCTTGCCGATTTTGGCTGAACAAGCAGGCTGGTTTTTAGAGCGTGGGGTTTACGCAGATGGATTGGATACCGAGAAAAAATGGGAGTTCACTCCAACCGTAAAAGTCGGTGATACTTTGCGCGCAGGAGAATATTTCGGTACTGTACCCGAAGGAGCTTTTACACATAAAATATTAGTTCCTTTTTATTTGCTTGGCAGTTATACCGTGAAATCTATTGCGGATAAAGGAGAGTACACTGTAACCGAAAACATCGCAGTAATCACAGATGAGCGTGGACGTGAAATATCTCTTTCTATGTCGTTCAAATGGCCCGTTAAACGTGCAATAAGGTGTTATAGCGAAAGATTAGCACCGACTGAAACGATGGAAACAAAAGTGCGCTTAATTGACTCATTCTTTCCTGTAGCAAAAGGTGGAACTTACTGTACACCGGGACCTTTCGGCGCAGGTAAAACCGTATTACAACACACCACATCTAAATATGCAGACGTAGATATTGTTATCATTGCGGCTTGCGGAGAGCGTGCGGGTGAGGTTGTTGAAACACTAACCGAATTCCCCGAACTTACTGACCCTAAAACAGGACGTTCTCTTATGGAACGAACTATTATTATTTGTAACACCTCATCTATGCCCGTTGCTTCTCGTGAGGCATCGGTTTACACTTCTGTAACACTTGCTGAATATTACAGACAGATGGGACTGAATGTCTTGCTACTGGCCGACTCCACATCTCGTTGGGCACAGGCTCTCAGAGAAATGTCAGGACGACTTGAAGAAATACCAGGTGAGGAAGCATTTCCCGCTTACTTGGAATCATATATAGCAGCATTCTATGAAAGGGCAGGCTGTGTTCGTTTAGCTGACGGAAGTGTCGGTTCGGTTACTATTGGCGGTACTGTTTCTCCTGCGGGCGGTAACTTTGAAGAACCAGTGACTCAGGCCACATTGAAGGTTGTTGGTGCTTTCCACGGATTGTCACGTGAACGCTCGGATGCAAGAAAATATCCTGCTATTGACCCTCTGATTTCTTGGTCGAAATATAAGAGTGTTATTGATACCGAAAAATCTGATTTTTGCAAAAATATCATTCATCAAGGCGATGAAATTGGCTCAATGATGAAGGTTGTAGGTGAGGACGGCACAAGTCTTTCGGATTATACAACCTATTTAAAGCAAGAAATGCTTGATGCGGTTTATCTGCAACAAAATTCATTTGATTTAGTTGAGGCGAATTGCGGCATTGAACGTCAGCGTTATGTGACAGACAAGTTAATATATGTTTTAGGCAGTGATTACGAACTTGACAACAAGGATAACGCAAGAACGTTTTTTAATAGATTGAGACAAAAATTTATCGACTGGAATTACACCGAATTTGAAAGTGATGATTTCAAGAAGGTTGAATCCGAAATTGATGCAATGTACCAAGCAAACAAAGGTAAAATTAGCCACGAAACACAAATTTTGCTAAAGGACGGTGAGTAAGAATGAATAAAGTATTTAACCGAATTGAATCTATCACCGGAAGCGTTATTACTGTTAGAGCTAATGATGTGTTTTATAATGAATTGGCACAGATAAATACACGATTCGGCAAATCCCTTGCACAGGTTAACAAAATTGATGGAGATATTGTTTCCCTCCAAGTTTTTGCGGGCGGTCAGGGCGTATCTACAGGCGACGAGGTGCGTTTTTTGGGTCGTGAAATGCGAGTGTCTTTTAGTGAAGACGTATTAGGACGTATTTTTGATGGCTCGGGCGAACCTCGTGATAAAGGTCCGAAGCTTACCGATAATATGAAAGCTATAGGAGGTCCATCTGTAAACCCGACTAAAAGAATTCTTGCTAACCGAATGATGAGAACAAATATACCAATGATTGATATGTTCAATACATTGGTAGTTTCTCAAAAACTTCCGATTTTTTCAATATCTGGTGAGCCATATAACCAGCTTCTTGCTCGTATTGCTATGCAGGCCGAAGCTGATGTTATCGTACTTGGTGGTATGGGACTTAAGTATGATGATTTCCTTTATTTTAAGGAAGAACTTTCAAACGGAGGCGCTTTGAGTAAAACGGTTATGTTTATCCATACAGCTTCTGACCCTACAGTTGAATGTATGATGATTCCTGATATGTCTTTGGCAGTTGCAGAGCAGTTCGCTTTACAAAACAAAGATGTTTTGGTACTGCTGACTGATATGACTAACTTTGCTGATGCTATGAAAGAAATTGCTATTACTCAGGAACAGGTCCCTTCTAACCGCGGTTATCCCGGTGACCTTTATTCACAGTTAGCAGCCCGTTATGAAAAGGCTGTTGACTTTGCTAATTCCGGTTCGGTTACTGTTTTGGCAGTGACAACAATGCCCGGCGACGATGTAACTCACCCTGTACCGGATAATACCGGTTATATAACTGAGGGACAGTATTACCTAAAAGGCGGTCGTATTGAGCCGTTTGGTTCGCTTTCGCGTCTTAAACAAAATGTGAACGGCAAGACAAGAAAAGACCACAGAGCGTTGATGGACGCTATGATTCGTATGTATTCTTCCTATAAAGAGACCTTAGAAAAAAAGAATATGGGCTTTTCTATGAGCCGTTGGGATGAAAAATTGCTAAAATACGGCGAACAATTTGAAAAGAAACTTATGGATTTGTCGGTTAATTTGTCACTTGAGGATGCACTAGACCTGGGTTGGGAGATATTAGCCGATTGTTTCGAAAAAGATGAAACCGGAATTAAGTCAGAGCTTACTGATGAATTTTGGCCTAAAAGGTAAGGAGGATTCTGGTTTTGGCAAAAATCAAATTAACTAAAAATGAGTTAAAGGTGCAAAAGGATGCCCTCAAAATGTACCGGAGATATTTGCCTACTCTAACACTAAAAAAGCAACAACTCCAAACCGAAATCCGCTCAATTGAGGCAAAAGCTATTTCGATTAGAAAAGAAAAGCAAGAACTCGAAAATGGATTTTCTGCTTGGATTGCTGTTTTCAGCGAAAATGGTGTTTTCCCGAAAGATATAATTACTGTCACTAATATTCAAAAAGGTACTGAAAATATTGCAGGTGTTGATATTCCTACCTTCATAAATGCGGATTTCCAACGTGGTGACTATGATTTATATGAAACACCTCTTTGGGTTGATATAGCTGCTAACCATATGGAAAAAGCAATATCACTCGACCTTCAGGCTGAAGTGTTAGATGAACAGGTTAGACTCTTAGAAGTTGAGTTACTTGCCACATCTCAAAGGGTAAATCTGTTTGAAAAGGTTAAAATTCCTGAAACTCAAAAAAATATCAAAAAGATTTCAATTTATATGGCAGACCAACAGGTTAGTGCTGTTGTCCGTTCAAAAATTTCTAAGAGAAAAATTGCTCTTCGGAACGAATCAACTTCTCAAGAGGAGGTGTATTCGTTATGATAGTGCCAATGAAAAAGGTTTCTCTTATAATTATGGGAGATGAAAAATCCGAAACTCTTAAAAAACTTCGAAAATTGGGTATTCTTCATATTGAGATAACCGAAGGCTCAAGCGAAAGAATCAACGAGCTTAACGATGAAATTTCTTTACTTGAAAGTGCGCTTTACAGTATCGGCAAAAATAAAGATGGCAATAGTGAAATAATTCCTCCTACAGAAGCAGTTTCTTTGGCAAAGGAAATAAATTGTTTGACCGAGGAAAAGAAATCTTGTCAGGCCGAGTTGATTTCGTTGAATTCAGAACTTGAACGGTTAAAAAGTTGGGGGAATATCAATCCGAAAATTATTGATGATATTGCCGAAAAAGGTGTAGAAATTCAACTTTATGACATGCCGAAATCGGAATATGATAAGTTGGACGACTCAATCAAGACGCTATGCATTGATAAAACCAAATTATCGGTTAAGTTTTTAGTTTTAAAGTCTGATTATGAGAATGAAAATGATTTAATTGACTCTATAAAGTCGTATCAATTTAAGTTGCCCGAAATCTCAACTGAAGAAATCAAGCTAAATATTCTTAATTTGCAAAGCCAAATAGAAAATATTGATGATAAAATTCTTTCATTTGCGGTATACACCGACAGTATAAAGAAAGCTGTCAATACCATTGAGAAAGAAATTGAGTTTGAGGTTTATGCTAACGGTATGCATAACGAGAGTTTATCATCTGATGAAAGCCACCCAGTTTCGGTTTCATATTTCAAAGGATTTATTGAGGCTGAAAGAATTGATGCTTTAAAGCAGGTTGCCAAAAAGAATTCTTGGGGTTTGCTAGTGGAAGAGCCTACCGAAGAAGACAATGTACCGACCAAGCTTAAAAACAATAAATTTGTAAGTCTCATATATCCGCTAACCGATTTCTTAGGTACTGTACCGGGATATTTCGAATATGACATTTCAGGTTGGTTTTTAGCCTTCATTCTAATATTTTTTGGAATTATTTTCGGTGATGGGGGATATGGACTACTGATTTGTGCGGTAGCTTTAATCCCGATATTAAAATCTATAATATCTAAAAATAAGGTTTCGCCAATGTTTTTACTTGTAGGGCTGTTTGGGTTATCAACTGTTTTATGGGGAACGCTTACCTGCACGTGGTTTGGTCTTTCACCTGATATGTTACCGAATTGGCTCAAGGCATTATCGGTACCTGTAATTTCTAATGTCTATGCTGACAAAATATGGTATCCATTTTGGACGAATGGCGCAGCGGGACTTACAACGGCGCAGAATTTACAAATTTTTTGTTTCACCTTAGCGCTTATTCAATTAACGGTTGCCCATATTAAGGGTGTATTCAGAAACAGAAAATCACTAAAACTTCTTGGCGATATTGGTTCGGTTTTGCAACTTATAGGAATTTATTATATTGTGATGAGCCTTGTTGTAAATGCCGAAGTTTTCAGTTTTAGTCTTGTGATAGGCGGAATTCCTATAGGCACTGCAGCTATTGCTTTGATAGGAATAGGGTTTATATTAAGTTTTATATTTGCGAATTATGAGGGAAGCGTTATAAAATCAATACTTTCAAGTCTTACTAATATCGTTTCTGTTTTGCTTGGTGTTGTTAACGTATTTTCTGACATAGTTTCTTATATCAGACTTTGGGCTGTAGGTTTAGCGGGCGCCGCAATATCGGCTACTGTGAACGAACTTGCAGGACCGTTTTTTGGGAATTTTTTGTTTATGATAGTCGCAATTATTTTGTTAGTATTCGGTCACGGAATAAACATGATATTAAATGTTTTATCGGTAATTGTTCATGGAATCCGACTGAACACATTGGAATTTTCATCTCATTTGGATATGTCTTGGAGTGGACATAAATTTAAACCTTTCGAAGAATAAATTGAATTAAAAGGAGAATAAATATGAATTTAGCATCATTAGGAACAGCGTTAGTAATGGGAATTGCCGCAATCGGTTCGGCAATCGGTATTGGTATTGCGGGTCAGGCGGCTATAGGAGCTTGGAAAAAATGTTACGTGAGCAACAAGGCAGCTCCGTTCATTCTTACTGTTTTTGCCGGTGCACCCCTTACACAAACAATTTACGGTTTTCTCTTAATGCAACAAATGAAAACCTCAAACGCTGACCCAACATTTTTGTTCTGTATCGGAATTATTTCCGGTCTTGCTATGGCAGTTTCTGCTTACGTTCAAGGAAAAGCTGGTGCCGCAGGTGCAGATGCGTTAGCTGAAACCGGAAAAGGTTTCTCGCAATATATTACAGTTGTAGGTCTTTGCGAAACGGTAGCGCTCTTTGCGTTAGTATTTAGTATGGTAGCGCTCGGATAA
>JAZONB010000034.1:0-2191 GCA_045654305.1 Acutalibacteraceae bacterium
ATATCCTTCTGATTGGCCAAGTCATATCTATATCTGATTAAGCCGAACTCCCATGGTGTGCCTGGAAGGATTTGAACCTTCGACCTATTGATTAAAAGTCAATTGCTCTGCCATCTGAGCTACAGGCACATATTGCGGAGCATCACAAGTGAGGCTCCGCACCTCATTCTATTGCCCCCACCCACGCATGGCTGGCGGCTTTGTTTATTCTACTTGTGTATCACGAACTATGTTTGTCAAATTGCGAGAGCCACAAACATAGCTTCAAGCTCAACACGAGAATAAACCTTTTGTTCTTTTAATTCTATCATAATCATTTGATAATATAAGAATTGCTGTCAGGCTCTCATTGTTTTTCTACTTCAATAAACAGAGCATATAAGGTAATTGCCTAATATGAACCACTTATTTTTTATCTGTATCCGTCTATTTCAAACCTAGAAGTGAGTCATATGAAATGCTTTAGGCCTTAAGGTGCTGTCCCTTGGATACTTAGGGAAATGAGATTCGTCAATCTCATTGGAGCGAGTAGGGGGAATCGAACCCCCACCAAATGCTTGGAAGGCACTTATACTAACCGTTATACGATACCCGCATAAAATGGATGCTCAAGGAAAGGGAAGCTAAGCATCCATGGAGTTGGAACATCAAAGGGGAGGGAAGAGGTTCCTTTTGGTAGGGAAGGAGGGATTCGAACCCTCAGTTTACGGATTTTAAGTCCGCTGCGTCTGCCAGTTCCGCCACAACCCCATATACAAGACACATTTTTCTTTTGAGGGATTTGAACCCTCTTTAATTTTTAATAAAGCAAAAATTATTTAACCACTATTAAGAATTGCTGTGTGTGCCTTAATGGCTGGGGCGGTAGGATTCGAACCTACATATCTCGCTTCAGAGACGAGCTTCCTGCGGTTTTAGAGACCGTTTTCTTGCCATTAGAATACGCCCCAATATTTTATTCTCTATATTTATTATATCAAAAATTTTTTATTTTTTCAACTTATGGCGACGGACGGAGGTGTCGATCCCCACTCGGCTACTCACCGAGCCCACTGTTTTCAAGACAGGTCCCGGGGCCGCCCGGGTTCATCCGCCATATTAAAATCAAATTCAAGAATTGTATTAAAAAATCATATCGTCCTACTTCATAGACGCTCGCCAAGCTTATGACACTACATGCCGCTCTATGCTACCTACCTCCGAATTCCGCAATTCGTTTCTTACCATCGGAGATAATTCATTTTCAATACAATTCGATTTGCTTATTCTTCTTTTTGATTTATACGGTCGATTTAAATCGGAAATCGTCAAAAAGAAGTCTAAGAACTTACCAATAATGTGCCGTATCACTCATAACTAATCTCTACCGATTATCACCTATCTATCTCGTGATAGGGACGCCTTCGAGTTTTTCGATATCGAGGATCGCTCTTTTTCCTTGCCTTTATAAGAGGACTAACATCAAGGTTCCATTAATAGTGCAAGACTTGATGATTACTTTTATAAGGAAGCAATAAAACCTTGGTGGGTCGGGTAGGACTTGAACCTACAATGCCCGAAGGCCACGGAGTTACAGTCCGCTGCGTTACCAATTCCGCTCACCGGCCCATACTGGCAGCCTCGGCAGGGTTCGAACCTACAACGACAGAGTCAAAGTCTGTTGTGTTACCATTACACCATATCCCAATATATTGGTGGAGACGAAAAGATTCGAACTTTTCTCTTCTACAATCTCGCATTTAGGGGTCATCCCTATTAGCATACTGTAGTGTGCACCATACACCAGACTCCATGTGGTAGGGACAGGTGGGATTGAACCACCAACCTCGCAATTTGGTGCATAAGGCGAGACTTGAACTCACATCTGGCAATCAAAGGCCGCCCGCTTTAACCATTAGGCTACTTATGCATAAGTTGCGGGCTCTGCCAATTGAGCTATGCCCCCGTGAACTGTACTTATTATAGCACAATCAACCCGCATTGTCAACACCTTTTTGCAAAAAAGTTATGAAATATTTTTGACTTTTCAATTATTAAAAAATACAATTATAATAATAACTTTTTTACGGAGACTTATATAATGAAAAGATTAAAAATAGCGATTGTTTTATTTATTTTAACAGTCATATTATCAAATTTTACACTCAATGCCAAAATGTATACAGCAGACCCAACACCACCTGATTATAAT
>JAZONB010000035.1:0-8553 GCA_045654305.1 Acutalibacteraceae bacterium
TATGTTTTTTTAATAAAAACAGTTCAATTCTTTCAATGTTGTTTTTACTTAATAATATATCAAAAAAATATATTACCAAATATATAATAATGCTAAAAAATAGTGGTATTGATAATATGTTATATTTTATTGCCGATATGAAGTCTAATTCTAAAATGCATATAAAAGCACGTGTTAATCCACAGCCGAAACAAGAAAACCAAAATAAGTTTTTTATTGGGCACAACGAACATTTGAATATTTTAGTTAAAACATAAAAAAACGAAAAAAGGATAATCCCTGCACCTAAACTGGACTGCCCAAATTTGTGCGGACAGCACAAATTGGGGCAGTCCAAAGTCGGGTGCTTAGTTTATAAATGTTTGTGAAACAAACACCGAAATTACCTATTACTTGCCAAAAATCGACTATAGAGAATAGTGAAAAGTGAATAGTGAAAAAGTAAAATCCCCGTTCTTACGAACGAGGATTTTTGGCTGGGGAATAGGGATTTTTCCGGTGCTACCGCACCTGTCGCCTCGCTGCGCTCGTTGCCCACGTCGGCGAAAACAACCATTTAGGTTGTTTTCTTCCAAAAGCCATACGGCTTTTTCCCTCCTTGTTCGAATCCCTATAAAGATACAAACTAAAAATAAAGCACCAATCACAAGGATTAGTGCTTTATTTTTGGCTGGGGAATAGGGATCCGAACCCCAACAAACAGAGTCAGAGTCTGTCGTGCTACCGTTACACAATTCCCCAAAATTTTGCAACAATATTATTATATCCGTTTTTTTCTCAATGTCAAGATTTTTTTGTGTTTTTTATCACTTATAATTAAAATAGGAGCAAACCGTTAAAGGCGCTCCTATTTTTCGTTTGTTTATTACTTTTTAATCTTTTCGCCACACCATTTTATTAACAACACCTGTGTAGCTTTGAATAATCTTGACAACCTTGGTTGAAACGTTTTCTTCTACATAATCAGGAACGGGAATACCCTGGTCGCCGTTTTCATTCATATCCACCGCGGTAGAAACTGCCTGTAAAAGGCTGTTTTCATCAATTCCCGCTAGAATAAAGCAAGCTTTATCCAAAGCCTCGGGACGCTCTGTTGATGTTCTAATGCATACAGCGGGGAACGGGTGTCCGACGCTTGTAAAGAAGCTTGATTCCTCGGGGAGAGTTCCGCTGTCTGAAATAACGGCAAATGCGTTCATCTGAAGTTTGTTATAGTCGTGGAAACCGAGAGGCTCATTTTGTATAACCCTCTTGTCGAGGTTGAAACCGGACTTTTCAAGACGGTTACGGCTTCTTGGATGGCAAGAGTAGAGAATAGGCATATCGTATTTTTCTGCTAATTTATTAATGGCTGTAAAGAGGCTTGAAAAGTTCTTTTCAGTATCAATATTTTCCTCGCGGTGAGCAGAAAGAAGAATGTATTTCTTGGGTTCAAGGCCTAATCTGTCAAGCACATCGCTTGCCTTGATTTGCTCAAGATTTTTATGCAGTACCTCTGCCATAGGCGAGCCCGTTACATAGGTGCGTTCTTTCGGCAGACCGCATTCGTGAAGATATCTGCGAGCGTGTTCGCTGTAAGCTAAGTTGACATCTGAAATAATATCAACAATACGGCGGTTGGTTTCCTCGGGCAAACATTCATCTTTGCAGCGGTTACCTGCTTCCATATGGAAAATCGGTATATGCAGTCTTTTGGCAGCAATAGCCGAAAGGCAAGAGTTAGTGTCACCTAAAATGAGCAGTGCGTCGGGCTTTATTTCATTCATCAGTTTGTATGAACAGTTGATGATATTACCCACTGTTGCGCCCAAATCATCGCCAACAGCGTCCATATATACCTCAGGGTCATCGAGCTGTAAATCTTTAAAGAAAATCCCGTTGAGGTTAAAATCATAGTTTTGTCCGGTGTGCGCCAGAATGGTATCAAAGTAGTTTCGGCATTTATTGATAACGGCAGATAAACGGATAATCTCAGGCCTTGTACCCACAATTATGAGGAGCTTTAATTTGCCATTATTTTTAAATTTCACATCAGAATAATCGGTTTTAATATTCATATTATTCTACCACCTCAAAAAAAGTATCGGGATGATTAGGGTCAAACTGTTCATTTGCCCACATCACTGTAACGAGATTTTCGGTATCGCTTAAATTGATTATATTGTGTGTATACCCCGGAAGCATGTGAACAGCCTCAATTTTGTCACCGCTTACCTCAAAATTCAGTACTTCATCACTACCGATTTTGCGTTGTTGAATAAGACCTTTACCTGAAACAACAATGAAAAACTCCCATTTTGTGTGGTGCCAATGCTGACCTTTTGTAATACCGGGTTTTGAAATATTAACACTGAACTGTCCGCAATTTTGGGTTTTAAGCAACTCTGTAAAGCTTCCTCTGTCATCAACATTCATTTTGAGAGGAAATGACACCTTATCCTTTGGTAAATAGCTTAAATATGTGCTGTAAAGCTTTTTAGCAAAGGAGTTGTCGGGAATTTCGGGCATGATTAGCGTTTCGCTTTGAGCTTTAAATGCACCTAACAAATCAACAATTTCACCTAATGTCACCTTATGTGTTACGGGAGCGGCACAGTATTTGCCATCCTCACAGAAAACCGTGTCAATTCCGTCAAAGCTGCAACGGTGTTCTTTACCCTCAAGAGCGTCAAGCATCTCGGTTACAAGGTCGTCAATGTAAAGCAGTTCGAGTGTGACAGCACGGTCATTTACCTGAATAGGCAGGTCGTTGGCAATGTTATTACAGAATGTAGCCACCGCCGAGTTATAATTCGGTCTGCACCACTTTCCGAACAGGTTAGGGAAGCGGTAAACAAGCACTTTAACGCCCGTTTGCTCGGCGTAGCCAAAAGCCAATTCTTCACCCGCTTTTTTGCTTCGTCCGTATTCGCTGTCATATCTTCCGATACAAGTTGCCTGTATTGAAGAGGAAAACATCACGGGACATTTATTATTGTGTTTTTTAAGAGTTTCAAGAAGTAAATTTGCAAAACCAAAATTACCTTCCATAAATTCCGCTGTATTCTGTGGACGGTTAACACCTGCAAGATTAAATACAAAGTCGCATTTAGCACAGTATTCATCTAACAAAATAGGGTTGGTATCAATATCATATTCATAAATTTCGTTGATATGGATATTTGGCCGAGTTCGGTCCTTTGAGTCACGAATATTTTTTAAGACGGCACAGAGGTTTTTGCCTACAAATCCGTTGGCTCCGGTTATGAGTATGTTCATATTATTTATTTTCCTTTGCTAACTCTTCCTTAATATATGTAAGACCGGCAATTTTAGCTTTGGTTTCTTCAACTGTCAAAAGTTTAGTGTTATTGGAGTTGAATTCTGTTAAGGTGTTACGCTCTTTGTCACCCTTGCTAAAGTACTTATCATAGTTAAGTCCGCGATTATCACAGGGTACACGATAGAAATTACCCATATCTATGGCGCCTGCGCATTCCTCGTTGGTGAGAAGTGTTTCGTACATCTTTTCGCCGTGGCGAATACCAATAACCTTAATATTTTCTTTTTTGCCACCAAAGAGTTCACAAACAGCCTCTGCTTGAGTTTTAATTGTACAAGCGGGAGCCTTTTGAACGAGAATATCACCCGATTCGGCATGCTCGAATGCAAACAGAACAAGGTCAACCGCTTCGTCAAGCGACATTATAAAGCGAGTCATTGTGGGGTCTGTAAGGGTAATGGGATTATTGTTTCTGATTTGGTCTATCCAAAGAGGGATAACGCTACCGCGAGAGCACATAACATTGCCGTATCGTGTACAGCAGATTTTTGTTGTTTTGGTGGTTTTAGCTTTTGCAACCGCAACCTTTTCCATCATAGCCTTAGAGGTACCCATAGCATTAACGGGATACGCCGCCTTATCAGTTGAAAGACAAACCACATTTTTAACGCCCGCTTCAATAGCTGCGGTGAGTACATTTTCAGTACCTAAAACATTGGTTTTAACCGCTTCGACAGGAAAGAATTCGCAAGAGGGCACCTGTTTTAAAGCGGCGGCATGGAAGATATAATCCACCCCGTGCATAGCGTTTTTCACAGATGAAAGGTCACGAACATCGCCAATGTAGAAGCTGATTTTATCGGCAACATCAGGCATTTTTGTTTGAAACTCATGACGCATATCATCCTGCTTTTTTTCGTCGCGGGAGAAAATACGAATTTCCCCAATATCTGTCCTTAAAAAGCGTTTTAAAACTGCATCGCCAAAACTTCCTGTTCCACCTGTGATTAGTAAGGTTTTGTTCTTGAAGGTCGAGCTCATATCTGCCTACTCCTTAAATTTTGTATATATTTAATCACCTATATGTGAGTTCGTAGATAATACAACTATCCAATGATAATATATCACAAAACACAAATAATCTCAATAGATTTTTTAAAAGCTTGTACTATATAAAAACGAAACCATACCTCGCGGTATGGTTTCGTTTAGTTGGCGGAGAGTTAGGGATTCGAACCCTAGGTTGGCTCGTCACCAACACAGCATTTCGAGTGCTGCACCTTCGACCACTCGGACAACTCTCCATATTGGTTAAATTACGCTTTTATTTTTCAAATAAATAAAAAAAGTGCAACCCATTTCATCTGTAAAGATATGGGCTAACTTAATTATTATAGTCTATTTTCACCTCACTGTCAAGATGCGTCATAAACTTTTGTGAAAAGTCACAAAATTATATAAAATGCATAAAAGTTATCAAATTTTTATTGACAAACTGTTTATTATGCATTATAATTAAGACAGAAAAAGAGAGGAGGAGTTAGAAAAAATAAGATGAAGAATGATACTCCACCCGTTAATTCATGAGAATAAACTTAGAAAGAGTGAGTCCAATGAAGTAAGAAGCTTTTCCCAAAATAAAATTAAAGGTGAATCCGATGTATAGTTAGAGGTAGATGATATTTTGGGTCCCTTAAAAGGGAATTGATATATAACCTAAGTGGTGAGTTTTATGAAAGTAAGGATTAACCAGTCTAAATAATTTGTTATAGGTGATTCCAATGTACATATCAGTTTAAAAACTCGGTTAAGCGAAAACAGTATTTAAGACATTCTTTTTAGTTTAAGAATAAAAAATAAATTTACCGTAATAGCGGATTTAGATAGCTTTAAAAATCGAGTAAATAAAAAGGAAAATTTAATATGATTGAAATAATATAAAACGGCTGTAATTCGTGAAGAAGGGTTACAGCCGTTTGTGTTTATACTAAAAGCCTTTAAGAGTTTTCTTAAAGGCTTTAAATTATCACGAGAATAGAATGTCGTAGGTTTCCTTTAGATAGTCGCTTGTTGACACGCCTTCGCTTGCGGGAACAAAAAAGATAGAGTACACAAGAATACAGATGATTATTGCTAAAAGGGCGGCCAATATAATAATAGGTATATTCATACCTGACCAGAGCTTAGGTTTATTTTCTTCGTCTTCCTCGGTAACAAACATTTCGGTTTCTTTTTTGAAATCATATTCAGTTATATCCTCGTCAAAATCGCCTTGTTTTTCAGAAAAAACATCCACAAACAAATCATTTGAAAGAGCGGAGGAGTTTTCTAATGGCTGCATAGGAATATCAGTTTGTTCATTATCAAGTACAAGAGCCTTGGCAATTTTTAAATCTTCCTCATCCATTTCGTCTTCATCTTCATCAAAGATAAGCGGCAGGGGCTCATCCTGTGTTTCTTCATCAGAAAAATCTTGGGTGTCTTCTAATTCGGCAACTTCATCCTCTGTTTCTAAAACAAGCTCTTCTGTTAAATCCTGGGCCTCGTTTATAGGTTCTTGGGCCGCTTCGGATTCGGTAATCTGTTCTTCGGTTAAGGGCAAGGTGAAATCATTAGAAGTATCATCTGCACAAAGCTCTCTAATATAAGCATGTATAAGGTTATTCATAATGTTCTTCCTGATATTTTTATTTTCAGAAAGTAATATAAGCGTTTGAGGGCCTTGTTCGATAATACAGCCGCCAAAGATACCATCACTGCTTACAAGGGGAATAGAGTCTTTGATGATTTCTATGTTTTCATTTTCATCAATTCCAAATTGAGTATTATTAAGCTTTTCAGTGGATCTTCCTATCGCCTTTGCGGCAGTTTCAATAATACTGTCTTCTCCGAAAAGCGCACCCGTTATTATGATAATTCTGCTTCGTGCTACGGCGCGCACAAGCTGATTTATAAGAATTTTTTTATCGGGAGCTTTATCGGTAAGCAGACGCATACGGCAACATCCTGAAAGATTAAACTCCATTTCAAAATCCGTTTGGGTCTTAAAGTAAATAATATCAACCTTGACATTTTGAATCATTGTAATTTCCTCCGTTTGTTTAATCTTTGTTTTTAAAATTCTCAAAATGGATAATTTATATTCCTGTCATCATACCATTTTTTAGGATATTTTGGATTTCGGTTAAGAACTGCTTCAAAATTTTTGGACGATAGTGCTTCGCCTCGGCGTTCACTGCGTGCCATAACAACAAGTCTGGCACCTTCAAAATCATCACAGTCTGTAACAAGGGTTAAAATTTTATCATCAAATTCCACGTCCACCTTGGTATCAATAAGGCTTCGTTCCATTGCGTCCTCTACCCAAGAATCAAAACCGAATTCGGTCAAAAAATCTTTTTTATAAAGCTCGTAAATTTCGCCGTTATCCTGCTTTTTAGATGAGTTGAGAACAAATAATGCATAAATTTTAAAGTTATGTTCCTTGTTATTGTGAGTAAGGGTAATGACAGAATTCTGTTTATAAAAACCGAGCTCTCTAAGGTTATACAGTGTTCCGAACATCAATCCGTTTTCTGCGCAGTTACCATAGATAACTGTGTTCTTATCGGAAAGTTTAAATCGGTAATCAAGGCACAAAGCTCCGTAACTACTTGACTTTTTAAGGTGGTTATGGGTCATATAAAAACTGTTATTGTCAGTTTTATAAACTGCATTGTTAAGGGGTGTGTTTTTAATACTAAGCCATGCTACATAATCGCTGTTTTGTTTCGAAAGTAGCTTTTCGCTTTGCTTAAAACTATTACTTTCAAAGAGCTGTTGCTGTTCTTTCAAGAGTTTTTGCTGATGTGCAGAGTCAGCATAATATACCGAAAAGTAGACCCCACCACAAAAAACACCGATAATACAGAGCAAAAAAGCAATTTTTATTATAAATTGTTTTACATTGTCTGTTTTGTTGGGCAGGTTTTCGTGCAGAATTTTTTTGAGGATGTTTGTAAGATTTATAGTTCTGTATCTTGTCATACTAGTCAATGTAAGTGTACTGTGTCTCAGCGATAGCAGTTTCGATTAATCGCTCAATGTCAAGTCCTTGTTCTGCCTTTTCGCAAAGCTCTACAGTAGGACGTGTTTTTGGGTGCTTGGGTGTAAACACAGTACAGCAATCCTCGTATGGTAAAATAGATGTTTCGAAAGCGTCTATCTTTCGTGAAATGGAAATAATTTCTTCCTTATCCATTCCTATAAGCGGACGCAAAACGGGTATATTGGTGACATTATCGGTAGTAACCAAAGCGGGAAGAGTTTGGCTTGCAACCTGACCTAAGCTTTCTCCCGTAATCAGAGCAAGACTTCCTGTAGAATTAGCAATTTTCTCAGAAATGCGCATCATCATTCGTCGCATTATTAGGGTAAAATAATCCTCGGGACAGTTTTTTGCAATTTCATCCTGAATTTCGGTGAATGGCACGATAGCTAAATTGATACTGCCGCTGTATCTTGCAACCTTGGATAGCAGAGTTTTAACCTTCATTTCGGCTCTCGCACTTGTGTATGGAGGGCTTGCAAAGTGTATAGCATTAAGGCGAAGTCCTCTTTTTGCCATAGTCCATGCGGCAACAGGACTGTCAATTCCACCTGAAATCAGTATAGATGCAGTGCCCGCTGTGCCAACGGGAAGACCGCCCGCACCTTGAATTTGTTCAGCACGGATATAAGCTGAAAAATCTCTTATTTCAACATTGACTACAATATCGGGATTATGAACATCAACGCTCAAATGTGGGAATTTTGAAAGCAAAACACCGCCAAGCTCTCGGCAGATTTCGGGTGATTTCAAAGGGAATTTTTTATCCGAGCGTTTTGCTTCTACCTTAAAGGTTTTTATGCTTTTAAGGGTGTTTTCCAAGTAAATAGGAGCTTTTGAGAGTATATCATCCATATTTTTTTCGCAAACACAAGCGCGGCTGAAAGCGGCAATTCCGAATATCAGGGAAACCCTTTCGAGTGCTTCCTCGAAATCATAGTTTTCCTCTTTAGGCTCAATGTAAATGGTAGATTGCGCCTTTCTGATTTCTACCTTGCCTAAATCCTTTAGGCGGCGCTTTATGTTTTTAATCATTATATCTTCAAAAGTACAGCGATTAAGCCCTTTCAAAGCAAGCTCGCCGTTTTTTATAAGTATTATTTCTTTCATTTTAAGACCTTCTTAACTTTTGTGTTGCTAATTTGAGCGCCGAAAGAAGAGTATCTATATCTTCTTTGGAGTTTTGGTGGGAAAAGCTTATTCT
>JAZONB010000036.1:0-19809 GCA_045654305.1 Acutalibacteraceae bacterium
TGCCCCTGCTAAGCGTGAAACCGATACAATGCCTCAATGGGCAGGTTCCTCCTGGTATTTCTTAAGATATTGCGACCCACACAACGACAAGGAATTGGCATCTAAGGAAGCGTTGGAATATTGGTGTCCCGTTGACTGGTACAATGGCGGAATGGAACACACAACACTTCACTTATTGTACAGCCGTTTCTGGCATAAATTCCTTTACGATATTGATGCTGTTCCAAATGCTGAACCTTATTCTAAGCGTACAAGTCACGGTATGATTTTAGGCGAGAACGGCGAGAAAATGTCAAAATCAAGAGGTAATGTCGTTAATCCCGATGAAATCATTGAAAATTACGGTGCTGACACAATGCGTGTTTACGAAATGTTTATCGGTGACTTTGAGAAAGCAGCTCCTTGGAGCCAGTCCTCAATCAAGGGCAGCAAGCGTTTCTTGGACAAAGTTTGGGCTTTATCTAACAATATTATCGAGGGCGGCTACCGTAAAGAAATAGAAGCAGAAATGCACAGAACTATTAAAAAGGTTACCGAAGATATTGAAAGTCTTAAAATGAATACTGCGATTGCGGCTTTAATGTCCTTGCTTAATACTATCCAATCCACCGGTAGCATCACCCGCGAAGAGTTTAAGACTTTTATAATTCTTCTCAACCCGTTCGCTCCTCATATAACCGAAGAACTTTGGGTTAATAATGGATTTGAGGGTATGTTAAACGCCGCACAATGGCCTAAGTATGATGAGGCAAAATGCGTGGATTCAACTGTAGAAATTGTTATACAAATAAACGGTAAAATTAAAGCTCGTATAAATATTGCGACCGATATTTCTTCAGACGATGCTTTGTTAATAGCTAAGGAAAACGAAGCAATCAAGAATGAAATCTGCGGTAAGACCATTATTAAAGAGCTTTATGTTCCTAAAAAACTTGTTAATATTGTAGTTAAATAATGAATGTATTTAATCTTTTCAAAAAATATAAAGATATTATTCTTTATATAATTTTCGGAATAGCAACGACCGTTGTAAATTTTTCTGTTTACACATTTTTTGTGAAATTTTTATCCCAAGATATGACACTCAGCAATCTCATATCTTGGGTGATTTCCGTAACTTTTGCTTTTATCACAAATAAAATCTTTGTCTTTTCAAGTCGTTCATTTAAAGCTAAAACTTTATTTAAAGAGTTTGTTTCATTCTACAGTTCACGAATAATCACAGGTATCATGGAGATAATTTTTCCGACTGTGTTATTTGATTTAGGATTGAATTTTGAGCTTTTTGGAATTAAGGGTTTTGTGGCAAAAGCTATTGTAAATCTTGTAATTATCATATTAAACTATGTTTTTAGCAAACTTTTTGTTTTTAAAAGCAAATAAATTGTTATATTGTATAAAAAAATGTTGCAAATTTAATTCTACTATGTTATTATATTATAGTATTTGGATGTCGGAGGTGAAACCAAGTGAGCGTAATTGAAATTATAGTTGGTGCATTAGTAATTTTAGTGTCTCTAATTATTATTGCGGTTGTTTTATTACAACAAGGTCGTCGTGCCGGTATAAACGGTGCTATCTCAGGTGGTGCTGATACTTTTCTTTCCAAAAACAAGGCAAGAACAGTAGATGCTTTATTGGCTCGCTGGACAAAGTATATTGCTGTACTTTTCTTCGTACTCGCCATTGTTGCTAATATTATTGCTTTGAATTCAAAGTAATAATACATAACCTAAATTTAAAATAATACCCCTGCAATTTTGCGGAGGGAGGGAATATAAATGAGTCAAGTAAAAATTAAAGAAAACGAATCTTTGGATAATGCTTTGCGTCGTTTTAAGAGACAAACCGCTAAAGACGGTGTTATTCAAGAAGTTCGCAAGAGAGAGCATTATGAAAAGCCCTCTGTAAAGCGTAAGAAGAAGTCGGAAGCTGCTCGAAAAAGAAAGTTCCGCTAAATAGCTTTTAAAAAGGGCTGTCATTTTAAGACAGCCCTTTTTGTTTTATAAGGAGAAATTCTATGCTTTTAAAGCCGAAAATTAAGTTAGAAAAAATAACTGATATTTCACTCGAAATTTTAAAGAAATATAATATCAATTCTCTTATTTTGGATGTTGATAACACACTTTCAACTCACCACGGACATATTTTGACTGATGGTTTAGAAGAGTGGTTAAACTTAATGCATAATAACGGAATAAAACTTATAGTTCTTTCTAATTCCAAAGAGGCGCGTGTTAAACCGTTTGCCGAAAAAATCGAATTACCATACATAAGTCTGGGATTAAAACCTTTGCCGTTTGGGTATTTCAGAGCATTAAAGGCTTTAAAAAGTAAACGTCTTAATACCGCAATTGTAGGTGACCAAATATTCACAGATGTTTTAGGTGGAAATATGGTTGGCGTTAAAACAATTTTATTGACACCTATTTTGCTTGAAACTACAGCAGGTTTCAAATTCAAAAGAAAAGTAGAACGCCTTATTTTTAAACTGTATAAAATCAAAAATACGGAGGATTAGAATATGTCTGCTAAGTTTGGACCCGCCGGAACTGCTGAAAGTTTTAAGACTATGGGTTTCAAATCCAGTCTACAGATACCTGAATATTTAAATAAATTTAATCTTGATTGTTTTGAATATCAGTGTGGCAGAGGTGTAAATATTGGTGAAGATAAAGCAAAAGAATTAGGGGAAATTGCCAAGGAAAAGGGAATTTCTCTCTCACTTCACGCACCTTATTATATTTCAATGTCATCAATTGAGCAAGAAAAGAGATTAAATTCTGTAAATTACATTTTGGCGTCTGCAAGAGCCATAAATGCGATGGGTGGAGACAGAATAATTGTTCACACCGGCTCTTGCGGTAAAATTTCCCGTAAAGAAGCTTTAGCTTTGGCAATTGATACGATGAAGTTGTCTTTAGATGCTCTGAAAAATGAAGGACTTTCACATATTCATATTTGCCCTGAAACTATGGGCAAGGTTAATCAGCTTGGCACTTTACAAGAAGTTATCGAACTTTGTAAAATTGATGAAAACTTAATTCCGTGTATTGATTTCGGACATCTTAATGCAAGAGATTTAGGCGTTATTAAGACTGCAGATGACTATGAAGAAATATTCAAAACAATCAAAAACGAGTTAGGCTCTGAAAGACTCAATTGTTTCCATTCACATTTTTCTAAAATTGAGTATACAACCGGTGGAGAGAAACGGCACTTAACATTTGATGATACCGTTTATGGCCCTGATTTTGAGCCACTGATGGAATTGACATATAAATATGGTATTAGTCCAACATTTATTTGCGAATCTGCCGGTACGCAGACCGAAGATGCAAAACAAATGAAAGATTATTATAAAAGTTTGCAGAAAGGCGATGAAATCGTATGATATGGCACAGTTCAACCGCAAATGATGTTTTATCACACTTTGGCGTCAACGACAAAAACGGCTTGACAAACAGCGAATCAGAAGAAAGACTCGAGATTTACGGCCAAAATATTATTTCAAAAATTGAAAAGCCAAGCTTTTTCAGTAGATTTTTAAGCCAACTAAATAATAAAATGGTAATTTCCTTAATTATTATTGCTATTATTTCTTTTATTGTATCTACAATTTATAATTTAGTAAATGGAGCTATGCCGCTTTTGATAATTGCAATTGTAATTATTAACGCGCTTATAAGCACATACCATATGCAAAATTGCGAAAACACGATGGATAAAATTAAAAATTTTACTAATCCTTCTGTTACTGTACTTCGCGATGGTGTTAAAAAAAATATCAACGCGGCCAATTTGGTTACCGGTGATATTATAATTTTGGAGGAGGGAGATTATATCCCAGCTGATGCCAGAATTATTGACTGTAATGAGTTTAGATGTAATGAAGCCAATCTTACAGGTGTAGAAATTCCTGTTGATAAAGACGGTGACATAATATTAGAAGATATTGCTCTTGTTGAAAATCGTTGCAATATGGTTTTTTGCGGCTGTAGTGTTGCGCATGGAAATGCAAAAGCTATTGTAACAGCAACCGGTCTTAATACCGAAATCGGAAAATCATCAATGATTTTACAACAAACAGGTGAGGAAAAACTACCGTTACAAAATGAACTTGTTGTTATAAGCAAAATTGCAAATGGTGCTATTTTAGCTATTGGCATAATTGTATTTTTAATTTCTGTAACCCAAAACTTTAATACAGATAAATTTGCCGCTATGACTATTCAAATGCTTGTGAATTCTGTGGCACTTGTTGTTGCTGCAATTCCTGAAGGTCTCCCTACAATTGCTACGAATGTTATAGCTTTAGGTATTAAACGTATTTTAAATGATGGAATTATTCTTAAAGATATCAGTGCAGTTGAGATTTTGGGCAAAACTGATATTTTGTGTTGCGACAAAACAGGCGTTTTGACACGTAATAAAATGGTTGTAACAAAAATCTTTGACGGTGATAAGATTTGTGATTTGTCTGAAAATTCTCCTGACGACAAGATTTTGACCGTTTTAAAATTAGCTACTGCTTGCTCAACACTCGAAAATGACTCGACTGAGGACGCTATTGAAAAAGCATGTCTTACATATAATTCGATGTCATCGGAAGATATAAAAAACTTATTTCCAATGCTTTCGTTTGTTCCTTTTGACAGTGAAAGAAAATCAATGTCAGTTATAACAATGATGAATAAGCAACCCGTTGCCATCGTTAAGGGCGCTCCCGAAATGATTTTACCGAAGTGCTCTAATTGTAATTCTGATGAAATTATTAAGTTAAATGAGCAAATGGCTTCTGAAGGTCTTAGAATTGTTTGTATTGCAATGAAGCCCTTAAACGAATTGCCCGCAAATCCTGTAGCCGAAGAAATTGAAAATAATTTAATATTTGCAGGTCTTGTAGCTCTCGATGACCCGCCACGTGATGGCGTCGTAGAAGATATTGCCGCTTGTAAGAGTGCGGGAATTAGAACTATTATGATTACGGGTGATAATCTTTCCACAGCTGTAACTGTTGCACGAAGAATTGGTATTATGTGTGATGGTACCGAGGCAATAACTGGTGAAGTATTACATAAAATGTCCGATGAGGAATTGGTAGAAAACATTGAAAAATATTCAGTATTCGCTCGTATAACACCGAATGATAAATTGCGCATTGTTAAAGCTTGGCAATGTAAGGATAAAATTGTTACAATAACCGGTGATGGATTAGAAGACGCTGAAAGTATTGCCTTAGCAGATGTTGGCTGTGCTATCGGCAAGTATGGTACCGATGTTGTTAAAGGAAATGCTGATATAATTATTTCTAATAATCGTTTTCATTCGATTTTGAAAGCAATTAGAGAGAGCAGAGGACTTTTCAGCAACATAAGAAAATCTGTTTTTTATCTCTTTAGTTGTAACATTGCTGAAATAATTACGGTATTGTTCGGTTTGCTTTTCTTTAAAAATATGCCTATTGCGGCTGTTTTGTTATTATGGATAAATCTATTGACTGATTCTGCACCTGCAATATCCTTAAGCCTTGAAAAAGCTGAGGGAATCGTTTTAAGCAAAAAGAACATCGGTCTTAATAAAATTTTTGACTTAAAATCATCTTTATTGATTACTTTACAGAGCATTTTTATCGCTGCTTTAACCTTGCTCACTTTTGCGTTCAGCACTGATTTTGGAGATATATCACTCGCTTCAACATTTGCTTTTTCTGTACTTGCGATGTCTCAGATATTCCACTGTTTCAATTGCAAGTTTGAGGGTGTGTTCTCATTTAAGAAATTATTTAATAATAGCTTCATGAATATGTCAGTATTGGTTTCGCTCTTTATAATAATTTTCTTAATTATCACACCTGCCGGAGCTGTTTTCGGTTTGGAAACCCTTAATTTCATTCAGTTGATTATTTGTTTAGGTATATCGCTTTCTGTAGTGCCTGCAAATGAACTTTTCAAACGTTTAATAAAATTATAAATACAAAATAAAATAACGGACTGTAGTTTAAGCTACAGCCCGTTATTTTTTACGCTTTTGAGTTTTCAATTATTTTTTGAGCTAGGTTTTGGGGAACTTCTTCGTACCGTGCATGCTCTAATGTAAAGGTTGCAGTACCTTGAGTTATGGAACGCATAGCAGTAGAAAAATCAGACATTTCTGCAATAGGCACTTCAGCAATAACCTGTTGCATTTTATTAGCAGCAGGCTCCATACCGATAATTCTGCCACGGCGTTTGTTTATGTCACCAATAACATCACCAAGCATTTCGTCAGGAACAAGGACATTAAGATTTCCTATTGGCTCTAACAAGACGGGTTGCGCTTGAGGAATACCATCTTTATAGGCAATAGCAGCAGCTAATTTAAACGACATTTCGGAAGAATCAACAGGGTGATATGAGCCATCATAGAGGACCGCCTTAACACCAACTGTCGGATAGCCTGCAAGAACACCTTTTTCAGTACATTCTTTCAAGCCTTTTTCAACTGCAGGGAAGAAGTTTTTAGGAACAGAACCGCCGAATATTTCGTCTTCGAAAATCAACTCATCACTGTCACAGGGCTCAAATCTTATCCATACATCGCCAAATTGACCGTGACCGCCAGATTGTTTTTTATGTCTGCCTTGCACCTTAACAGATTTTCTAATGGTTTCACGGTATGCGATTTTTGGTGGTTGCAAAAGGGCCTCGGCTCCAAATTTAGATTTAAGTCGAGAAATGATGACATCGATATGCTGTTCGCCAAGTGCAGAAAGAATCAATTCCTTGGTGGCTTTGTCATTTTTGATAATAATGGTTGGGTCTTCTTCTGTAAGACGGTTAAGTGAGGTTGCGATTTTTTCTTCATCACCTTTAGCTTTTGGATAAACTGCTAATGAAAGGGTAGGAACTGGAAAATCAATCGGTTTTGCCGCTATTTTTCCTTTGGTAGAAAGAGTATCACCGGTTAAGACATTACCAAGCTTTGCAACTGCGCCAATATCACCGGCCGAAAGTTTTTGAACATCTTCATTTTTTCCGCCTTTTATACAGAAAATTTTGCCAAGTTTTTCTTCATCATTAGTTCTTGAATTCAGCAACTTAGTATCTCCGGAAACGGTACCGGACAAAACTTTAAAATATGAAAGCTTACCAACAAATGGGTCGGCAATTGTCTTAAATACCGTAATTGCGGTTTCGGCAGTATCCGAATAGGGAAGAGTGTCACCGTCAGTGGTGATATAATTACAATCGGCCGCAGTCGGCATGATTTGAATTAAGATATCTAAAGTTATGTCGACGGCGTCACCTGTTTGTTGAATTCCACAGAAAACAGGGCAGATGTCACCGCTTTTTACACCGGATTTAAGACCTTTAATTATCTCGTCATAAGTAAATTCTTCACCGGCAAAATATTTTTCCATAAGGTCTTCATCAGCAGAAGCAATAGCTTCTAAAAGCATATTCCTCATATTGTCAATTTCCGAGCTTACAGGCATCCTGTGCTCTTTTTGAACGCCGCCGTCAAAAGAATAAGCTTTATTTTCAATTAAATTTATGTAGCAACTTACAACATCGTTTTCTATATATGGTACTACTACAGGGCAAACGACAGCACCGTAATTTGCAACTAAGGAAGATAAAACTCTGTAAAAATGAGCGTGCGAAGAATCTAACTTTCCGATAAAAAATGCTATACTCTTATTATTTTCACGTAGTTTTTGATAGCTTTGCTTGGCGCCGACTGTCAAACCGGATTTACCTGATATAGTAATTATACCCGAATCGGCAGCAGCAATTGCCTCACATACACCTCCGGCAAAATCAAAGAGTCCAGGTGCGTCAATTAAATTTAACTTGCTGTCATTTATTTCCAAAGAATATACTGCCGTAGAAACCGAAACCTTACGCTTTTTTTCTTCGGGGTCAAAGTCGAGAGTAGTAGTTGAATCTGCAGACTTACCGATTCTCTCAATAGCCTTTCCATAATATAAAATCGCATCAGCAAGGGTGGTTTTTCCTGAACCACCGTGTCCTAAAAGGGCAATGTTGCAGATTTGATTAGCAGAATAATTTTTCATTGTAAAACACTCCTTTGTGCAAAACTTTACAATAAAGATTATAACACAATTATTTGTATAATACAAATAATTTTTTCATAAAAGTTTTACAAAAACTATGGAAATGTTATAAATTTCGGCATTTTTCATAACTTAAAAAAAGAATTTTGTAACATTAGGAAAAAATATTACAGATTGTAATTTACAACAGGAATTTTTACATTCATAAATTACAAATTTGAAATCATTTGTTACGGTTTTGTTGTTGTTATTATGTTAACTTTAGTTATATAATATTAACAGATTTTATTAGGGGTGATTTTTTTGAAAAAGAACATTTTGAAATTTGTTTCAGTTATGTTGACCTTCGTAATTATCTCGTTACCCCTTGTTTCTAATTTAACTGCAGCAGAGGTAGAACTTAAACCGAATTTTGATGAGAGCAAAGTATTAGAAACCCGTTTTCTTAATATGTTAAATCACAATTATGTTTACGGTGAAGATTTTAAAAACTTAGAAGCTATTGTTAACAATTCCATTATCGCTCTTTTAGACCAACGTAACATCGAAAACAACGACTATATTTCGCAGTATGTAGTCAACTCGTATTTAAATGATATGTTCGGTTTTGAAATCTCTGATTTTTCTGAAATCAATAAAGATTTCGATTATAAAGAAGGTTTTGTGTATATAATTCCTCGCGGATATACGGTATATCAACATCAACCGATTTCTCTAATATACAATGAAGACGGAACGTATACATTTATTTCTTCTGTTACAATCAATTCACACGATGGATACAGCGAAACGCTTACAGCTCAAACACTCTTCGCTGTTAATTCGGAATCAGTTTTCGGTTTTAACATTGTATCATCAAAATTTTTAGAAAATATAATAAACATATAAAAACACCGCTAAACGGCGGTGTTTTTATTTATCTCTACGTGTTAGCATTTCTAAAAGCTTAGAAAAAATTTCCGAGGTGTTTTCTAAGAATTTTTGTTTAACAAAGATTGCTTGGTCTTCATCTCCCAATAATAGTTTAATGCTCATAAATTCTCTTCCGCGGTCAAGTGCTGAGCAAGTTAAAAATGTGCGTCCATCTTCGTGTGTGATTTTAAAGTCGGTTTGCTTAGCATTACGCAGTTTAACCATCATTTTTAAAACTGCTGTATAGGCACGCTCTTTAACTATTACCGAAAGGTTAGTGTTAAGCGTGTCAGCAACATGGCGACCGTTGTCGGTAATTATAAAATCACCATTATCCAATTCTTCAATGTGGCCGCTGTTGGTTAAAAAAGCTAACGAATCACTTAACTCAAATATATTGGCGATACCTTCGCTGTGCAAAGTTTCACAAAACATTGTTCCTGAAATTGGCTCATCAAAGGTTGAAAGAATATAACAAATTAAAATTCGTATATCTGCCGTTGAAAATAATCCGCCGATTTTTGAGACACCTGCGGAAATCGCATCTCTTTCCAAAATGTATTTCTCCTTATGTTTTCTATATTTAACATTATATATGTTTTTTATAAAATTTCAAGTCTTTAAAGCCATTATGTCGGGCAATGTCCAAAATAATTTGCAAAATCAGATACTTTGTGTTAATATTAAAACAACAAATTTCAGAGGTAGAATTATGACGAATGATTTGATTATTGTCGGCGGTGGAGCTGCGGGACTCTGCTGTGCGGTTTATTTCAAGAAAATGATGCCAAACAGCACCGTTAGGCTCTTCGAATCTCTGCCGAGAGTCGGAAAAAAGTTATCGCTAACTGGTAACGGCAGATGCAACATAACTAACAGTAATATTGACATTTCGCGCTATCACGGCGAGGATAATGAGTTTTGCAGATATGCCCTTGAGAAATACGATATTGGCTTTACAGAAAACTTTTTTAACAGCATTGGTGTCAACTTTGCCTTTGAGGGTGAAAAAGCTTACCCATCATCTTTTCAAGCGTCATCAGTTGTAGATTGTTTGCGTTTTGCTTGTGACGAGCTCGGCGTTATAACTCATTTAGAAACTACCGTAACAAACATACAAACCTCAGGGGAAAATTATAAGGTTATATGCGGACCGATGAGCTTTTTATCAAAAAAAGTTGTAATTGCTACGGGTTTGCTTTCGGGTGGTGATAGACTTGGTTGTACCGCTAATGTTTTAGAAATACTAAAAAAAGCAGGTTTTAAGACAGTAAAGACCACTCCTGCTATTGTTCAAGTGAAAACCGAAACTAATGTTGTAAAACAGCTAAAAGGCATTAAAATTAACGCTGTGGCAAGTCTTAATATTGACGGCAAGAATGTTAGAAGCGATTTTGGTGAGGTTTTATTTTGTGATTACGGTTTATCCGGTCCTCCGATTTTACAAATCTCACGTGGTGTATCAAAAGCAAATTCACCCTCTAAAATCGTATTAGATATTATGCCTGACATCAGTTTTGCAGCACTTTATGATATTTTGTCTTCACGTGTTAAAAACCTCAAAAATCGCACATTAGACGAATTTTTTACCGGATTACTCCCAAAGAGAATTGGACAGGTTTTATTAAAAGAAATTGGTTGCAAATTAAATGAAAGTGTTTCGAGTTTGAATGATTCTAAACTCAAAACACTAACATCTCTAATTAAAAATTGGTCTTTTAATGTTACGGGCACCACAGGTTTTATAAATTCTCAGGTTACCGCAGGCGGACTAGCTACTGATGGCTTCAATAATAAAACAATGGAAAGCAAGTCATCTCAAGGACTATATTGTATAGGTGAAATTTTAGACATTGACGGCGACTGCGGAGGTTTTAATTTACAGTGGGCTTGGAGCTCTGCTTTTTGTGCTGTCGACCATATAAAGGAATGTGAAAATGTTACTAATAAATAACGTAAGTTTTAGCCTTGATACTGATTTTGAAAATTTGAGTTTTTATATTGCAGAAGAACTTAAAATTTCATCTGACAATATAATTAGTTGCAAACTATATAGAAAATCGGTTGATGCAAGAAAGCGAAACAATGTGCATTTTTGTTGTTCGGTTTTACTCGAGGCTAAAAATGAGAATAAGATACTCAAAAACTGCAAAAATGCAACTGTATTCACACCGAAAACTTATATATGGAAAACAAGTAAAGCCACACCTGAAAACCGCCCTATAATTGTTGGTTTCGGGCCTGCAGGTATGTTTTGTGCTTTGACGCTTGCGAGGGCAGGATTAAAACCCTTAGTTCTTGAAAGAGGTAGCTGTGTCGAAAAACGCACCGAAAAGGTTGAGCAATTTCTTAGTGGCGGCCAACTTGATACGGAGTGTAATGTTTTATTCGGTGAGGGTGGTGCCGGCACCTTTTCGGACGGCAAGCTCACAACAGGAATTAAAAATCCCAGATGCCGTGTTGTTATAGAAGAACTATATAAAAAGGGTGCAGATGAGAGAATTTTAACCGATGCTAAACCGCACATAGGTACTGACGTATTAGTTAACGTGGTTAGAAATATCCGCAACGAAATTATATCGTTGGGTGGGGAAATACTTTTTGATAGCAAACTCGAAGATTTAATAATTGATAACGGTGTTTTGCAAAGTGTTATTGCAAACGGAAAAGAAATTAAATGCGATAACTTGATTTTAGCAACCGGTCATTCCGCAAGAGATACCTATAAAATGTTATTCGAAAGCGGAGCTCAAATGGAACAAAAGCCATTTGCTGTAGGAGTTAGAATTGAACATTTACAATCTGATATAAACAAATCGCTTTACGGTGAATTTTATAATCATCCCAATTTAATGCCTGCTGATTACAAGCTTGCTTGCCATTTAGAAAACGGCAGGGGAGTATATACTTTTTGTATGTGTCCCGGTGGCGAGGTTATAAATTCCTCAAGCGAAAATGGCGGAATTGCTGTTAACGGAATGAGTAAAAGTCGCCGCGACGGTGTTAATGCCAATAGCGCAGTTTTGGTGGGAATTGACACCTCTGATTTTGGTAGTGATGATGTTTTGGCAGGTTGTAAATTTCAAGAGAAAATTGAAAAAGCAGCTTTTAATCTCAATAACGGAAAAGTTCCGATTAATACTGTAGGTAACTTTGTTTACGGCAATGAATTTAAAATCACAAAGGTAAAACCAACCGTGAAACCCGATTATGAATATTTTGATTTTAATGAAATTTTCCCCAAATTTGTAACCGAGAGCCTTAAAATGGGTATTAAGGAATTTGGTAAAAAAATAAAAGGCTTTGATGATAACTCTGCTGTTTTGACAGCGCCCGAAACCCGCAGTTCAGCACCTGTAAGAATACTAAGAAACGCAAATTTTGAAAGTAATATTTTTGGTGTATTTCCTTGCGGAGAGGGTGCAGGCTATGCCGGAGGTATTGTTTCTGCCGCAGTTGATGGTATGACGGTCGCCGAAGAAATAATCAGTCGGTTAAATAAAGATTTATAACAGATAGAGGATTTTGTAAAAGATAGTAAGCTTCTTCAAAATCCTCGCTTTCTTTTTGTGTTTTAGGAAAATTAAAAAGTAAATAATTAACGGAACTTTTTGTATCTTTAAAGATAGTTGCTCTAAGAAAATTCAAAAGCTTACTTATGCGATTATTGATTTTAAAATTCCCCTTAATAACAAGGTGGTTTTCAACTTCGATGATTTCTAAATAGTTAGTTATAGCACAAAGATTTAATAATAAGGCAATAAAGGCTTTTTTATTAATTAAATAGCGATTTTTTGTATCAATTAAAAAATCTGTTTTTCGTTTTAAAAATACAGCTGTTAGAATTTCTCCGCAAAGTTTTTCGGGGTTAATCGGTCTAATATCTTCTATGGTAATTGCCTCGAATTCGTATATTTTTCTAAGCGAAATTAAATAACTTTTTTTAATTCCTTTTTTAAGAATAAATTTATGATATAAAAAACGCAATGCGGCAGCAAAACGCTCATATTTTTTTGGGTAATATATCAATTTTAACACCTCAAATTACTAATATATTATGCCAAAATACAGAAAAATTAAAATTAATGTTAAAAAGTTCACAAATAACTTGCAAAACTTGTCCCTATAGGTTATAATATTTAAAGAAAATTTTAGGAGGTAATTCCAATGGTTAAAGTTGCAATTAACGGATTCGGCCGTATCGGTCGTCTCGCATTTCGTCAGATGTTTGGCGCTGAAGGCTATGATGTAGTAGCTATCAACGACCTCACAAAGCCCTCTATGCTTGCTAATCTTCTTAAGTATGATACAGCTCAGGGCGGTTACTGCGGTTTCATCGGTGAAAATCTTCACACTGTTTCTGCTGATGATGAGGCAGGTACCATTACTGTTGACGGTAAGACATTAAAGATTTATGCTGAGAAAGACGCTAAGGACCTTCCTTGGGGCGAAATCGGCGTAGACGTTGTTCTTGAGTGTACAGGTTTCTACTGCTCTAAAGAAAAGTCACAGGCTCACATTGATGCCGGTGCTAAGAAAGTTGTTATTTCTGCTCCTGCAGGTAATGACCTTCCCACTATCGTTTTCAGCGTTAACGAAAACACTCTTACTAAGGAAGACAACATCATTTCTGCTGCTTCCTGTACTACTAACTGCTTAGCTCCTATGGCTAAGGCTCTTAATGATTATGCTCCTATTCAGAGCGGTATCATGAGCACAATCCACGCTTACACTGGCGACCAGATGATTCTTGACGGTCCTCACAGAAAGGGCGACCTTCGCCGTGCAAGAGCAGGTGCTGCTAACATCGTTCCTAACTCTACAGGTGCTGCTAAGGCTATCGGCCTTGTAATTCCTGAACTCAACGGTAAGCTCATCGGTTCTGCTCAGCGTGTTCCTGTTCCTACAGGTTCTACCACCATCTTAACCGCTGTTGTTAAGGGTGCTGACGTAACTAAGGAAGGCATCAACGCTGCTATGAAGGCTGCTGCTTCTGAGTCTTTCGGTTACAATGAAGACGAAATCGTTTCTTCTGACGTTATCGGTATGCGTTACGGCTCTTTGTTTGATGCTACTCAGACAATGGTTTCCAAGGTTGCTGATGACCTTTATGAGGTTCAGGTTGTTTCTTGGTATGACAACGAGAACAGCTACACCAGCCAGATGGTTCGTACCATTAAGTACTTCGCTGAAATCTAATTGATTAGATAAAATTTAAGACCTCCCGAAATGGGAGGTCTTTTTTTAGGTCATTTTATTTGCCATTTGATAAAAATTATAATACATACCTTTTAATTGAATCAGTTCATTGTGAGTACCTTCTTCGATAATACCTTCATCAGTTAGAACGAGAATTCGGTCGGAATTACGAATAGTTGAAAGCCTATGAGCTATTGTAAGGGTTGTTCTGCCTTCGCTGAGGCGGTTTAACGATTCAGCAACTACGAACTCGCTCTCGTTATCCAAAGCGCTTGTAGCCTCATCTAAGATGATGATAGGTGGGTTTTTAAGGAATACTCTGGCGATACTGATTCTCTGCTTTTGTCCGCCCGAAAGTTTAACACCACGCTCACCGACATAAGTATCATATCCATCTTTAAGCTCGGTAATAAATTCATCAGCGCCTGCCTTTTTTGCAGCTTCAATGACTTCTTGACGGGTAGCATCAGGTTTGCCGTATGAGATATTTTCAAACACAGTGCCTGAGAATAGGTAAACATCTTGCTGAACAATACCAATATTTGTTCTGAGAGATTTTAAGGTGAAGTTTTTAATATTTTCTCCATCAAGGTGAATTTCACCGTCTGTAACATCATAAAAACGGGGGATAAGGTTACAAAGTGTGGTTTTTCCACCGCCTGACGGACCGACAATAGCAACCTTTTCACCGCTTTTAATTTTTAAATTAAGTCCTGTAAACACACGGTTGTGGTCATCGGGATATTCAAAAGAAACATTTTTAAATTCAATATTTCCTTTAGGGGACTTGAGCGGTTTAGCATTCGGCTCATCGAAAATCTCAATATCAGCATCTATAATTTGCAAAAAGCGTTCAATACCCGTCATACCGCGCTGAAACTGTTCGGAAAACTCAATAATTCTTCTGACAGTAGCAATAAATGTGGTAACATATAAAAGATACGCTACAAGGTCGCCAACATTGATTTTGCCGCCAATCATAAACAAGCTTCCTGCGATTACAACAACAGCATAAATCAAACCGTCAAAAAGCCTTGTAGAAGTTGAAAATGCACCCATATATCTGTATGATAGCTTTTTAACATCATAAAACTGCTTGTTGTTATTATCGAATTTCTTTTGCTCCAAATCCTCATTAGCAAACGCCTTTACAACGCCTTGACCTAATAAAGAATCCTCAATTCGGGCATTGAGTTCACCTGTAATCTGTCTTTGCTCACGGAAAGTGCGCTTCATTCTGCGGCTCAGTTTACCGCAAATTATAAGCATCAGGGGAATAATAGCAAAAATTATCAAGGTCAGAGGAATGTTAATATTTATCAGTATTATAAATGAAACAATTCCTTTAATTCCTGCTATAAAAAATTCTTCGGGACAGTGGTGAGAAAATTCTGTGACATCAAATAAATCATTTGTAATTCTACCCATTATTTGGCCGATTTTAGTGTTGTTAAAATAGGAATTAGAAAGCTTTTGTAGATGAGCGTATGCATCGTGACGCATAGCGGTTTCCATCTTAGTACCCATAACGTGTCCGGCATACGACATATAAAAGAAAGCTGCGGCATCGATAAGTCTTAAAATAATATATAAAATGCCGACCTTTAAAACATATTGAACAGTAATCGTGGCAAATCCTTGGACACCCGCATTCGTAATATTTCGCATAATAAGGGGTAATATTATTTCGCAAAGTGTAGTTAATGCCGCACAAAACAAATCGAATACAACCGTTTTAATATTACTTTTATAATAGGGTAAAAAGCGTCTCAGTAACTCACTTGATTTATATTTTCTATCGTTATTCATAACAAACCTCAAAGGCACCTTGCGGTGCCTTTTAAAATTACTTATTTTGCCGCTGATTCACAGTAGAGGCAACGATAAACTCTTTTTTCTTTATCTGCTAATGTAAAAATATGCTCGATTTCCTGTTCAGTTGTGGTAATACAACGCGGATTTTTACATTTAATTACATTAACAAGCTTCTCAGGTAATTCTATCGATTTCTTTTCAACGATTTTACCGTCTTTAATAATGTTAACTGTGATTCCTGGGTCGATAAATCCAAGAATATCCATATTAACCTCAAAATCGCTGTCAATTTTAATAATATCCTTGCGGCCTGTTTTTCTGCTTGGAGCATTTTTAATAAGTGCCACAGAAGAATCAAGACAATCTAAATTTAAGAGTTCGTAAACCCGCATACCCTTGTGTGCGGTAATATGGTCGATAACGATGCCGTTTTTAATTGAATCTACGTTCATTTACTTAACCTCCAACAGCTTTAGTATTAAAGCCATTCTCATAAACTTACCGTTAAGCACCTGGTCAAAATAGCACGCTCTTGGGTCATTGTCAATAGCAACGCTGATTTCGTTAACACGGGGCAGCGGATGCAAAATCGATAAATCAGACTTAGCATTATTGAGTTTTTCAGGTGTTAAAATATAACTGTCTTTAAGGCGTAAATATTCTTCCTCGTTAAAGAAACGTTCTCGCTGAACACGTGTCATATACAGAATATCTAGTTGAGGCATAACCTCTTGCAGATCAGTTGTCTCAACGAAAGTAATATTTTTGTTTTTAAGACCCTCTTTTATATAATCGGGAAGAACTAATTCTTTAGGCGATATAAGTACAAACTTTACGTTTTCGTAACGGCTTAATGCGGCTATCAACGAATGTACTGTTCTGCCGAATTTAAGGTCGCCGCAAAGGCCGACAGTAAGATTATCAAAATGTCCTTTTTTGCGGTGGATTGTAAGTAAATCGGCTAAGGTTTGTGTTGGGTGGTTATGACCGCCATCACCCGCATTAATAACAGGTACGGACGCATTAAGCGACGCCACAAGCGGAGCACCCTCTTTAGGATGGCGCATAGCAATTATATCTGCATAACAGCTAACGGTTTTTGCAGTATCTGCAACACTTTCACCTTTAGCTGCAGATGAGCTGAGCGCCTCGCTGAAACCCAAAACGTTTCCGCCTAATTCATACATTGCTGCCTCAAAGCTAAGACGTGTACGGGTAGATGGCTCAAAGAATAATGTTGCTAACTTTTTACCGTCGCATTTATGAGCATACTTTTGCGGATTATCGATAATATCATCGGCAATAGCCAAAAGCTCTTCAATTTCTAATGTGGAAAGCTGTAAAATGTCAATTAAGCTTCTCATATTATTGTTTCGCTCCGTTTATTTCTAAATATTTCTTAATTCGCTCAACATTTTCTTTATTTTCGGGTTTTTCCTCAAGGTACTCAATAATATCATATACATCAACAACAGAGTAAACAGGGAAACCAAATTCCTCTCCAACCTCTGCCATGGCGCTCTTTTCGGTTTTGCCTTTTTCCTTGCGGTCAACCATAACGAAAGTAGCGGCAACCTTTGTACCTTTAAGTGAAGAAAGAATTTCCATACTTTCTCTTATAGCAGTGCCTGCGGTGATAACATCTTCAACAATAACGATTTCTTCGCCATCTTGGGGTTTATATCCTACAAACACACCGCCTTCGCCGTGGTCTTTTTCCTCTTTGCGATTGAAGAAGAAGGGAACATCAAGTCCGTTACGAGCTAGAGCCACTGCAACAGATACGGCAATCGGGATACCCTTGTAAGCAGGACCATAAAGCACAGTTTTTTTATTGCCAACCTTTTCAAAATAGGCTTTAGCATAAAATTCGCCGAGCTTGCAGATTTGCTCGCCTGTTTTTATATCGCCCGCATTAATGAAATAGGGGATTTTTCTCCCAGATTTAGCGGTAAAATCACCAAATTTTAAAACTCCGGCTGACTCTAAAAATTCAATAAATTCTCTTTTGTAGCTTTCCATTTTAATTCTCCTTAATCACAAAATTCTTGTATGCAACGTTCATATGCAGCTACAGGGTCGGCAGCTGCTGTAATCGGTCTGCCAACAACGATATAATCACTACCGATTTTTTTAGCCTCGGCAGGTGTCATAACACGCTTTTGGTCACCGACATCACCATCTGCAAAACGAACACCAGGGGTAACGGTTAAGAATTTCTCACCGCAGGTTTCGTGTACCTTACCAGCTTCTAGAGGTGAACAAACAACACCGTCGAGACCTGCAACCATTGCGTTGTGAGCATAGTGCATTACAACCTTATCGATAGGCTCTTTGATAAGTAGGTCATTTTCCATTCTTTCTTGGTCAGTCGAGGTAAGCTGTGTTACGGCAATAAGTAGGGGACGGGTACCGTCAGGACGGGTAAGACCCTCTAAAGCACCTTCCATCATAGAAATAGTGCCTGCCGCGTGAAGATTTGTCATATCAACATCAAGGCGAGATAAAACCGCCATTGACTTTTTAACGGTATTGGGAATATCGTGAAGCTTTAAATCCAAGAAGATTTTGTGACCCCTTGCCTTTAATTCCTTAACGATTGACGGTCCTTCAGCATAAAAAAGCTCCATACCGATTTTTACGAAAGGTTTTTTACCTGTGAATTTATCCAAAAAATTCAATGTGTCTTCCTTGCTTGCAAAATCGCAAGCTATTATAACATCCTTACCCATTATGTGCTCCTCCTATAATTTCAGTTAGGCTATTTATTCTGTATTTTTCCATTACTTTAGGTAATGTATTTATGATTTTCTGACATGCAAATGGGTCCACAAGATTTGCAGCACCTACCTCAACAGCTGTAGCACCTGCAAGCATCATTTCTATTACATCTTCTGCAGTAGAAACGCCGCCCATACCTATAATCGGAATATTAACAGCTTTGTAAACCTGATAAATCATTCTTAGCGCAACGGGGAAAACTGCAGGGCCCGAAAGACCTCCCATTGTGTTTGCCAAAATCGGTTTGCCTGTTTTTAGGTTAATTCTCATACCAAGTAGGGTGTTTATTAGGCTTACGCCATCGGCGCCCTCAGCCTCGCAAGCTTTGGCTATTTCAGTAATATCTGTAACATTAGGGGATAGTTTGATAATTACGGGTTTATCGGTAACCTTTTTAACAGCCTTTGTTACGGCAGCCACATTATCAGGGTTAGTACCAAATGCTAAACCGCCGCCGTGAACATTAGGACAGGAAACATTAACCTCAAACCATCCAATTTGTTCTTCGCTATCTAATTTTTCGCAAGTATAAGCGTAATCTTCAACAGAAAATCCGCTTACATTTGCCATAACAGGCTTTTTAAAACAAGCTTTAAGCTTTGGAAGTTCCTCGCTAATAACCTTTTCAACACCGGGGTTTTGAAGTCCTACAGAATTTAGCATTCCGGCAGGAGTTTCTGCAATACGGGGTGTTGGATTACCGAAACGAGGGTCTTTAGTAGTTCCCTTGAAAGAAAAGGTTCCAAGCATATTGATATCATAAATGCTTGCAAATTCATAACCGAAACCAAAGGTACCGCTTGCAGGGATGATCGGGTTATCTAATTCAATACCGCATAAATTAACTTTAGTGTTTACCATACGATTTCCTCTCTTTCAAGAACGGGACCGTCTTTACAAATACGCTTATTACCATATTTTGTTTTACAGCTACAACCCATACAAGCTCCAAAGCCACAACCCATACGCTCTTCAAAGCTGTACTGACCGCTTGTATTAACAGTATTCTCAATAGCCTTAAACATTGGCATTGGTCCGCAAGT
>JAZONB010000037.1:0-3981 GCA_045654305.1 Acutalibacteraceae bacterium
GGCAGTGCTCCCGCAACATCTGCAAGACCGCCCGACATTGCGAAAGGATAAGCTTCACTTGAAGCGAATAATACTTTCATTTTTCTACTCCTTAGATAATTTCGTTTTTATTTAAGAACACTCGTTTTTCCTTGGTTCCTTTGATTATCATATTTTCACCGATAACGACATTCTTATCGGAAATAACGCTGTCAAGCTTTGCGTTAGCCTTAACCTTTGTTTCCTGCATTAAAATACAGTTTTCCACCACAGCGCCCTTTTCTACCTTGACACCTCTTGCCAAAATACTGTTTTTAACAACGCCGTCAATAACACAGCCGTTGCCGATGAGAGAATTTTTAACATCGGCATCTATTCCGTAGCGTGTGGGCATATCATCACGGGTTTTAGTGTAAATCGGACGCTCTGGATTGAAAAGTTGACGGCGAACATCACGGTCCAAAAGTGACATATGAGCATTGTAATAGGTTTCGGTGCCGTTCATAAGGGTGATAAACTCCTTATGCTCATATCCCATAACCTTGAGTTCATTAACCTTTTTAGCCAAAACGTCTCGGTTAAAGCTCTCCAAATCCTTTTCGACGGCATCCTTTACAAGCTTAGATAACAAAGTTCTGGATATTACGGTAATGCCTATACCGTAATTTTGCTCCACTCCGTTTTGAGCCTCAAAGCCAATATTTTCCACAACAGAATTTTCGTCTAACGACATAATCATAGCGTCTGCACGGTTAAGCGGTAATATTCCCTTATGATAAATAAGTGTGATATCCGCTTCATTTTCAATATGATTTTGAATAGCATCGGAAATATCAACATTAGCAAGAATATCTGCGGCGCAAAGCACAATATAATCGCTTTCGCAACGCTCTATAAAATCAGAAGCCGCATTTAAAGCATCAATAGTTCCTCTAAACCGCCTTACATCATTAGACATATAGGGAGCTAAAATATGAAGTCCTCCGTTTTTACGGTCAAGATCCCAATAAATTCCATTGCTCACGTGGTCCATAAGAGAGCGGTAATTACCCGTTGTGATAAGTCCCACATTGGTGATTCCTGCATTAACAAGGTTTGAAAGGCTAAAATCAATAAGACGGTATCTGCTTCCGAACGGAACAGATGCCATTGAACGTTTTTCGGTTAGTTTTTTAAGAAGCTTGTCGTTTGCATTGGCAAACACAAGTCCCGATACAGCAGATGCTCTCATATTTCTTCGCCCTCCTTCACATTTTCTGTTATCATTTTGTTAGCGCTAATTTTTGCATTTTTTCCGACAGTAAGATTTGCTCCCACAACGGTGATACCCCAACCGTCGGTTCCAACAACCTGTGGGTCGCCGCCTATGTCTGCATTTTCGTCTACTATAACATTTTCGGCTATAATAGAATATCTTACCTTTGCACCCTTTTTGATTACTGCGCCCGGCATTACCAACGAATATTCCACGCTGGCACCGTCCTCGACAGTTACATTTTCAAACAAAACGGAAAAGTCTAGGTCGCCGTAAATTTCACAGCCGTCAGTAACCAAAGAATTTTCTACCTTAGCATCCTGTGACACATACTGCGGCGGCTGACTGTTTGAGCGTGAATAAATTCTCCAGTTTCTGTCCGAAAGGTTAAGGTCGATGTTAGGATTCAAAAGGTCAAGGTTTGCATCCCACAAGGAATCAACCGTGCCGACGTCCTTCCAGTAATCATTAAAACGGAACACCTTAAGTGTTTCACCTGCATTTAGCATTGTAGGGATTATGTTTTTACCGAAATCGTTTGAAGAATCGGGGTTTGCCTCATCTTCGGTCAGATAGTATTTAAGCTTATCCCAACTGAAAACATAAATACCCATAGAAGCTAAGTTACTCTTAGGTACTGCGGGCTTCTCCTCAAATTCATATATAGTTCCGTCCTCGTGAGCATTCATAATACCAAAACGGGTTGCCTCCTCAAGGCTTACCTCAAGAACGGCTATTGTACAAGCGGCATTGTCCTTTATGTGCTGATTAACCATTTTGGAATAATCCATTTTATAAATATGGTCGCCCGACAAAACTACTACATACTCAGGGTTATAACGCTCAATAAATTCAATATTCTGATAAATCGCATTGGCAGTACCTTTATACCAGCCCTCACCATCCTGACCTTGATAGGGAGGCAGAATATGAACTCCGCCGTCACTCCTGTCCAAATCCCATGGTTTGCCCGAGCCAACATAATCATTAAGCTCCAAAGGCTTATACTGAGTCAGAATTCCGACTGTATCTATACCCGAGTTTGTACAGTTCGAGAGCGGAAAATCGATTATACGGTATTTTCCCCCATAGGGAACAGCAGGCTTTGCGATTTTACTTGTGAGCACTCCTAAACGGCTTCCTTGTCCGCCGGCGAGCAGCATTGCCACAATTTTTTTGTTTTTCAAAACAAACATCTCCCTTGAATTTATATATTACTTTATTTTTTGGAAGCTTTTTTACGCTTCTGAGGTAACCTATAATAACTCACAGACATTGGCTCAATTTCGAGGCTTATTGAATAATCATATCCGTGCATCGGTTCCTTTTCGGCCTTAACACCCGCTGACTGTGGTGCGGTTTTACCGCCGTACTTAATGTCATCGGTACAAAATACTCTTTTGTAGCTACCAAGAACGGGTACTCCGATTCTGTAATCAGTTCTTCCTACAGGCACAAAGTTGCAAACAGCGATAATTTCATCCCCCGCCTTGTTCTTACGGCGGAATGCAATAATGCTTTGGTCACGGTCATCACTCGAAATCCACTGGAAGCCTTCCCACGAATAATCCACTTCCCAGAATTGAGAATTACTAAGATAAAACCGGTTCAGGTCTTTTACAAACGCTTTTATATTCTTATGCGCGTCGTACTCAAGTAATAACCAGTCCAACTCTTTTTTATAATCCCATTCAATAAACTGAGCGAATTCCTGTCCCATAAAGGTGAGTTTTTTGCCCGGATGAGCCATCATATAAGCATAGAATGCCTTTAAGGAATCAAATTTCTGCTCATATTCTCCCGACATTTTGCTTATCATTGAGCATTTTCCGTGTACCACCTCATCGTGGGATAAAGGCAAAATAAAGTTTTCGGAAAACGCATAGAAAAATGAAAATGTTAAGCAGTCGTGGTTATGCTTTCTGAAATAGGGGTCGAGCGACATGTACCTTAACATATCATTCATCCAACCCATATTCCATTTGAAGTTAAAGCCGAGTCCGCCGTCAAAATCAGGTTTTGTAACCATTGGCCAGTCGGTAGACTCCTCGGCTATCATTAAAACATTGGGGTCGGTTTTAAACATTGCAGAGTTTAGTTCTCTTAAAAACTGAATAGCCTCTAAATTTTCGTGTCCGCCGTAGACATTCGGACACCACTCACCGCCGCCCCGATTATAATCAAGGTAAAGCATAGATGCCACAGCATCAACACGGATACCGTCAATATGGTATTCCTTTAGCCAAAATCTTGCGCTCGAAATCAAAAAGCTTTTAACCTGTGGCTTTGCATAATCGAAAACCACTGTGCCCCATTCCTTATGCTCGCCTTTTCTTGGGTCCTCGTATTCATAGCAAGCGGTAGAATCGAAACGGAACAGTCCGTGCTCGTCTCTCGGGAAGTGCGCCGGCACCCAATCGAGAATAACACCGATTCCGTTTTGGTGCATAATATCCACAAATTCTTTAAACTGTTCGGGTGTGCCGTAACGTGAGGTAGGAGCAAAATAACCCGTTACCTGATATCCCCAAGAGCCATCAAACGGATATTCCGTTATGGGCATCAGCTCAATGTGGGTGTAGTTCATGCTTTTAACGTACTCTGCCAACTCATTGGCTAATTTTACGTAATCAAAGGTATTACCGTCCTCATATCTTTTCCAAGAGCCTGCGTGTACCTCATATATATTAACGGGGGATTCGTAAACATTCTTCCCCTTTTTGGAATTAAGCCATTTTTCGTCCTGC
>JAZONB010000038.1:0-4028 GCA_045654305.1 Acutalibacteraceae bacterium
TGTGATGATTAAAATATCTGTTATGCCGGCTTTCACTGCTTCCTCAACTATGTACTGAATAGCCGGTTTATCAACAATAGGAAGCATTTCCTTTGGACAAGCTTTTGAAAACGGCAACACTCTTGTTCCGAAACCCGCAGCAGGAATTATAGCCTTTTTTACCTTCATATTAAACACCTCATAAAAAAATTGAATATATTGTTGCGACAAAGTCTACAATACTTTGAACTACGAGCAATAAAATTATACCCACTGCCAACATTCCACCTGATTGACCGCCAACAGATGCCAAACCAATTTTATAAAATCGTGTATCTGCATCAAAAGCGCGATATTCGGATATTTTTTTGATGCAATACTCTTTGTATATAAAATATCCGTAAATACCCATAATCAAACAAGTAGCTATATTTATAAGCTCATTTAAAAATGTAGAAACCGCTCCCATAACCTTTTGAGCTGTAGTGAGGTTGATATTGGCAGAATTTATTAAACCGACAGCATCTTCAAAATCTCCTTCAAAGATAGCTTCTAAAGCGGATTTTGAAATTAAATCACCACTGCCTACTGTTAAAAATCCTGACACTATCATAAGCAGAGCGCCAATTAAACTCAAAATAATCGCAGGTTTATACATCTTTCTGTAGAAAAACCACAAGGCGCTTCCCATAGGCCCTAAAATATACCCTAAAATAGCCACTGGCCAATTCCAAGAAATCTTAGAATTTGTCATCTGCATTTTTGAAAATTTAGGAAGAATCTTATCTGCTTTTTTACCTATAAAGACAGCCATTTCCTCAGCAGAAACTCCATTATAATCGTTCACAATACTCCATTTTGGGATACTGTTATCACATTCAGAAGAGTGGTATGCTGTTTGTGCTTTGTTTTCCGGCTCTTCTTGGTTTTGCGCTATTTCAAGCCTATTACCACAATTCTTGCAGTACTTATACTCTTCTTCATTTTCGGTTCCGCACACACTACAAACTGTTTTGTTCATCTTACCACCTCAGTTTATCTTAAAAAGAATGTTATAAAAGCATATCCGTATTGAACAATGAAAGTACCCAAAAGGAATAATAGCAAATTAGTGCCGCCTTTTTTACGATAATCGGCAATTTCATCGGCACTTTCAGCCTTGATTTTCTTGATGCTGGATATGGTATAGTTTTTGTAAATATAATCTCCAAACAAAGCAGATACGAGCCTTATTCCCAAATCAAAAACTGTTCCCGCAAGTGCCATAAATATAACAGTTGCACCTATCTGTGGAAGCATATCGGTTATAGCGTTTAAGTTTTCAGCAAGATAACCACTTGTGTTAAACCCTAAACTATAAAGTTTTAAAGACAGCGGATACGAAAGACAGTTCGCTGCAATAGTGAGCAGAGCTGTAAAAATTCCGCCTTTATACATTTTTCTTGAAAACATCCAACCAGCAGGAAAAAGAAACGCTAACCAGTTCCAAGAAATTTTATTTTTCGGATTAAGAACAGCAAATTTGGGAATATATCTATGGGTGTTTGAAACTACAAAATTTTTCGCCTCATTTGCAGTTACTCCATCCCCTAAATCATAATCCGCAGGGACTCCTCCTAAAAAATCAAACTCGGGAAACGCACCCATCCTACCGTAAAATGATGTGTCACGCTTAGGTTCTTGCTTTTTCTCCTCAATTTGTTGTTTCTTTTCTTCAATTTTTTCTCTTGAATATTCTTTTTCGGTCCCGTGAAGCTCCTCTAATGCGCAATGTCCTAACGCATTATAGCATTCTCTATGATGCGGTGCTCCGCAGACGGGGCAATAAACAACATCGTCCTCATTAAACAAATACGCCTTACAACGAACGCAACTGATTTCACTTGATTTAAAATCCATTAACACACTCCCTTGGCGTTTTTTATCTTACAAAACACCTTTTCAAAATATTCACTACCATAATTATGGAATTTCCCGCATTTTATCATACATTTAAGTTCATTCATAGTAACCCATTTAGCCTCTGCTACCTCGGTTTCTTGAAGCTTTAACTCTTCAACAGAAAGGTCAGCAACAATCATCCAAATATCGATTAAAGAGTTTCTTCTTTTGATACGAAGAACATTTTTAAGGGTATTTTCATCACAGTCAATGCCTAATTCTTCTATAAGTTCACGTTTTGCCGCATCAAATGATGTTTCCCCCGCTATCGCGCAACCGCCGTTTGCAGCCCATTGACCCGGCATTTCCCTTTTACTTTCAGCTCTGCGCTGAATCAATATTTTCCCGTCACTTGATACCACCCAAATGTGCACTACCAAATGATATTCACCGGGTTTGAACTGTACTTTACTTCTCTGTACTGTTCGGCCCAGATAATTACCATTCTGGTCAAGTATATCCCACTTTTCAAAAAGCATATTTAAATTACCTTTCAACTTCTCTTTAAATATTATAATTCATAGTAATTATACCACTCTATTTGTCAATTTTCAATATTTTATATTAATTTATATTTAATACTTGTAAAAAACAATTAAGTGTGGTAAAATCTTAGAGGAAAAGTTTGCGTACCGGAGTGTGCGAATGAGCGGGTCCTGTGCAACGGGACGCTGTGAACCATGTCAGGCGGGGAACCGAGCAGCATTAAGCAGTATTTCCGTGTGCCGCAGTAAATCGGTTCATTCGTACACTCTAGTGCGCAATTTAATTTTTTGTGAGGTGAGATTTTTGGCTTATCAGGCTTTATACAGAAAGTATCGTCCTATGACATTTTCTGATGTAATCGGTCAGGAACATATTACCGAAATCCTGAAAAAGGAACTGAGCGATAACACCATAGTTCACGCCTATCTTTTTACAGGGACTAGAGGAACAGGAAAAACCAGTTGCGCTAAAATTTTAGCAAGAGCGGTTAACTGTCAAAACATTAAGGACGGTGACCCTTGCCTCCATTGTGAGCAATGCGTTTCGGTTTCGAATGAAGAAAATACAGATATTGTAGAAATTGACGCCGCCTCAAACAATGGTGTTGACCATATCAGAGAACTCCGCGAGCTAATAAACTTCTCTCCTGCTAACTCAAAATATCGCGTTTATATCATAGACGAGGTTCATATGCTCTCACAAGGCGCTTTTAATGCATTGTTAAAGACATTGGAAGAGCCACCCTCACACGTTATTTTTATTTTAGCCACTACCGAAGTTCACAAGCTACCTGCTACTATTCTGTCCCGCTGTCAACGTTTCGATTTCAGAAGAATTGACAGTGAAAAAATTTCCGAAAGAATACAGTACATTGCCAAAAACGAGGGCTTTACTGTTACCGATGAAGCCGCTACACTTATTGCATCTGCGGCAGACGGCGGAATGAGAGATGCCCTGTCCATACTTGACCTATGCGCTTCAAGCAGTAAAGAAATCGATGAAGCGGTTGTTGAAAATGTTTGCGCAATGGCGGGTAATGAATACCTTTTAGAGCTTACCGATCATATCAAGAAAGCCAATACCGAAAAAGCATTATTGCTTCTTGATGAGCTTAATAACACCTCTGTTGATATGCTCAGACTCTTAGGCGAACTCACCTCTCATTTCAGAGATTTAATGATAATTAAAACCGTTAAAAGCGATAAAAAGCCTATTGTTTGTTCAAAGACAAGAATGGAAGCTTTGCAAAAGCAGGCCGAAAACTTTGATATTAAAGAGATAATTTACTGTCTTAAAATTTTGCACGAGAGTGCTACCTTAATGCAAACAGGTAACCGCCGCGCGCAAATGGAAATGACAATAATTAAGCTTTGCAACCCCTCTCTTTCGACCGATTTAGACTCCTTAGAACGAAGGATTTCGGCTCTTGAAAGAGGAAATATTACACCTAAAGCTTATGTGGAACCAAAAGAAACCGAGCCGACAGAAGATTATGATGAGATTCCGCCCGTGCCCGACGAAAATGATATGCCCGTTTATGAGGATGATACTCCTAAAACAACTGCAAGTACGTCTTCTCAAAACGGCGAAAAGCCTCTTGAAAACTGGCAGGAAATCGTTTC
>JAZONB010000039.1:0-3439 GCA_045654305.1 Acutalibacteraceae bacterium
CACCATTTATGAGTACAGGAGCAATCAACGAAATGACTTGTGCCGGCTCAATCTTAATTATAATGATAGGTACAAATCTAATGGGAATTACCAAAATCAAGGTTGCAGATTTCCTGCCTTCAATTATATTTGCCCCTATCATATACAATATTTTATAAAGGCTTAAAGAATATAAACAGCTAAAAAACAACCACCAAACATTATCAAGTTTGGTGGTCTTATACTTATTCGTCTTCGAAATCTTCATTTGTCTTAAGTACAACGGGTACATCTTCGCATGGAGGCACCAACTTTTTTACTAATCGAAAGTATTCGGCAAAGAATTCGCTTGGACAAAAATAATTTACTGTCTCTTTGTGTTTATCTTCAAAAGTTGCCGTTATAATTGTGGGTCCGATATCGCATGCAAACAGTATTTCGTCGTTATGTAAAAACTCTGGAGTTTTGGACACTATCTCCTTAAAAATACTTTTAAACAAAGGACTATCCGTTTTATATGACCATTTGCAACGAACATTTATGTCTGATTGGCTCATCGGATGTGGTGTGTATTCGTAGCTAATAGACGAATCAGTCAATATAACTTTATCCTCGTATGCGTCATCTATGGAGCCGTAACCCGACGCACTTTTAATCATTATTTTTATTATATCCATTTTTTTCACCATGTTTAATGTGCTAATCCCACATAAGCAAAGTCGTAAGCATGAGTTTCTTGCCGCAGTGAGGACACTTTATTTTATCATATTATTGCGATTATTTCAACCTTTTGAATTTTTACCGAAAACGTGAAGGAAACCTCTTTTGTACTGTTATACAAAAAAGGTTTCCTTTTTGGCGGAGATGAGACGATTTGAACACCCGCGCCGGCAGGACCGACCTTTCGGATTTCGAGCTGTTAGACAGTCTTTTTAGATAGACGAAATAAGCGGAAGTTAGCAGAACTTAAAAAACGATAAAAACCGCATAAAATCAAGGCTTTGAGGGGTTAAAATCCTTCAAAGCCTTTGCTGTTCTATGAGTTTTCGTATTGCCACTTTTTGATGCATTTTTTGGGTTTTCGCTAGAAAAGTGCTAGAAAAATGTTAGATAAAATATTTCAATAAAACATATTGACATTTTTCTATGTGTCGCATATAATATATATAGATGATTATCTATGTGAGGTGATTTACTTGGAAATGAATGATACAAAAATTGCTGAAATATTTAAGGCATTTTGTGATGAAAACAGAATTAAAATTCTTAAAATGCTGAGTACAGGCGAAAAGTGTGCCTGCAAATTACTTGATACACTTGAAGTAACACAGCCCACGCTTTCACACCATATGAAAATTCTCTGTGATTCAGGCGTTGTAGTCGGCAGAAAAGAAGGTAAATGGACACATTACTCCATATCAGAAGAAGGTGCAAAGATTGCATCGGAAATGTTGCAAGAGTTAACAAAAATAAAGTAATACAAAAGCCGTGATGCGAATAAGCCACGGCTTACAAAAACAACTACACATAGATGTTTTTCTATTTGAGGAGGTTTTTCTATGGAAGTAATAAAAGCAGCATGGGACTTTTTTCAAAATCAAGTCTTGGGTATGAAATGGTTAAATGAGCTGATAGGAAATATTCTGTCAGCATTCGGTCTTGATGTGGGTGGCAGAATTGGTGGTAGTGTTCAGTTCTTTTTATATGATACAATTAAGATTATGGTGCTTTTAGGTGTCTTAATTCTGATTATCTCATACATTCAAAGTTATTTTCCCCCAGAAAGAAGCAAACGCATACTTGGCAGATTTCACGGCATTGGTGCAAATACGGTTGCGGCACTTTTAGGAACTGTAACCCCGTTTTGCTCTTGCTCATCAATTCCTTTGTTTATTGGTTTTACAAGTGCAGGACTTCCGCTTGGAGTAACATTTTCGTTCCTTATTTCTTCGCCTATGGTTGATTTGGGCTCGCTTGTTTTGCTTATGAGTATTTTCGGGTGGAAAGTTGCAGTTACATATGTTGTAGTCGGTCTTATTATCGCTATCATAGGAGGTACGCTGATTGAAAAATTACATCTTGAAAATCAAGTCGAAGAATATATAAGACAAGGCAAATCGTTTGATGTTCCGCAAGATGAATTGTATTTCAAGGATCGTATAAAGTATGCTTGGGAACAGGTGTTGGGAACTGCAAAGAAAGTGTTTCCTTATGTCCTTGTAGGTGTCGGCATAGGTGCGATAATTCATAATTGGATACCTGAGGATATTATTGTAAAAGTTCTTGGCAGTGGTAATCCATTGGGAGTTGTTATAGCTACTGTTGCAGGTGTGCCAATGTACGCCGACATCTTCGGTACAATCCCGATTGCTGAAGCTCTGCTTGCAAAAGGTGCACAGCTTGGTGTGGTTTTATCATTTATGATGGGCGTAACCACTCTGTCACTTCCGTCAATAATTATGCTCCGTAAAGCAGTCAAACCGAAACTGCTTGGAATATTTATTGCGATATGTACAGTTGGAATTATCCTTGTCGGATATTTCTTTAATGCGATACAAAATATTATTATTTAGGAGGTCTGTTATGTTTGGATTTGGTAGAAAGAGAAAATGTGATTGCGGTTGTTCGGCAGTAATCAATTCTGTAAAGGTGCTGGGTGCAGGATGTCAAACTTGCCACAAGCAATATGAAAACACAAAAAAGGCAGTGCAAAATAAAGGTCTTGACATCGAAGTCGAATACATCACAGATATGGAAAAAGTGATGCAATACGGAGCTATGAGTATGCCTGTTTTAGTGGTGAATGAAAAGGTTGTTTCGCAAGGCAAGCTCTTAAAGCCATCAGAGGTGGAAAAGTATCTATGAAAAAGAAAATAGCATTTATATGTGTTCATAATTCTTGTCGAAGTCAGATGGCAGAAGCTTTTGGAAAAGCGTATCTTTCAGAAAAGTACGACTGCTATTCAGCAGGGACAGAAACAAAACCACAGATAAATCAAGATGCGGTGCGGATTATGAAAGAGTATTTCGACATTGATATGTCGAGTCAGTATTCAAAACTGATTTCGGATGTTCCTACACCTGATATTGTTATCACCATGGGGTGCAATGTCAGTTGCCCGAATATCCCTTGCAAAGAGCGTATAGACTTCGGACTTGATGATCCCACGGGTAAAAGCGATGAGGAATTTATCAAGACCGCCAATAGAATTAAAGAGAAAATATTAGAGCTTAAATAATTTCAGCCAATGCGATTTTGCATTGGCTTTCTCTTTTAAGGCGAAAATAACTTTACCTTGAAAACAAACAATAAATAAGGGTAAATTTGCTTGATTCTTTGACTTTTCCCTTAAAAAGTGGTAATATTTAAGGGAAAGAAAGGTTATTAAGGGCATTACAGATTAAAATAAGGCGGAATTGAAATGTTAAATAAATTATTAAAAAGCGTATTGGACCAAGA
>JAZONB010000040.1:0-3179 GCA_045654305.1 Acutalibacteraceae bacterium
CTCTCAATTACCCAAAGACCAAAAGGCTCGGCAACATCGAGTAATTCATCCTTGTACCCTAAGTTCTCGCAAATACTTTCAGCCTCATCAAAGGGGTATCCCGTAACAATACGGTCAACCAATGTACTGCAGAAAAAACAAGCATCGTTTATCCAAGCAATAAACTCCGTCGGAAGATTCCAAATCTCAGCAAGCTTTAAAACGCATTCTTTAAGTTTGATACCGTTATTTTCAATAAGCTCGACCGGTAAAATAACAAGACCTTTACTGTTATCTCCATTAAACGCTTTATATCGCTCATACAAGAACTGTGTGAGCTTTCCAGGGTAAGTTTCAGGAATGCCATCAATATGGTCATTTTCATCTAAAACTATTCCAGCCTCAGTAGTGTTAGAAACTACAAATCTTAAGCTATCTATCTTGGCTAAACTTATGTATTCATCATACTGTTCATAACAGCATACCGCTTTGCTGACAGAGGTTATTACACGGGATGAATTTACAACCTCACCATTTTCTCTTCCCCTGAGTATTACTGTGTAAAGGTTGTCCTGCTTATGAAATCTTTCAAGGTTTCCAAATTTAACACACTTGACAATTGCAACCGAGCCATCAAAAGTGCCCTTTTCATTTGCAACATCAATCATATAATCAACAAAGGCACGAAGGAAATTTCCCTCGCCAAACTGAAGAACCTTTATAGGTCTCTCCTTTATTTCTTTTACAGCTTTATTAATTGTTATCATTTTCATCACTCCGAAAGATAAAATTACGCAAATGTAAGCGTTTACATTTTCATTATATACATTTTTTTTAAAAATGCAAGTACATATTGACAAAGAGCAAAAATAATATTATATTGTAATTGTAAGCACTTACAAGGAGCGGCTAAATGAACATATACGATATTGCAAAAAAGGCTAATGTTTCAATTGCCACCGTATCCAGAGTTCTTAACGGAAATAACACCGTAAAGCCTGCTACACGGGAAAAAATTTTGCAAATTATAAAAGCAGAAAACTACCGTCCAAATGCATTTGCACGGGGACTTTCTACCGACAGTGCAAAATTAGCGGGAGTTATTTGTACCGATTTAAGTGACGCTTTTTTTGCCAAAGCAGCAAGTCTGTTACAAAATCTACTCAGAAAACAGGGCTTCACCATGCTGTTGGGTTGTAGCGGAGATACAGCGCACGGTAAACAAAAACAAATTGATTTTATGTTAGAAAAACGCATTGATGTACTGTTTTTAATCGGTTCGGCTTTTTGTGATACGGAAAATATGGAATACCTAAAAAAAGTCGCAAGTAGCGTACTTATTATTACGATAAATGCAAATTGCGATTCAGATAATGTTTACTCTATTTATTGCGACGATGCCGATGCTACATTTAATGCCGTTAACACCCTTTACAAAAAAGGACACAAGCGGATTATGTACATATATGATTCTGTAACTCCAAGTGCCACGGCGAAGCTTTCGGGTTATATTAAAGGACTTAAAGAAAACAGCATTTATTTTGATGAAAGTCTTGTAGTTAAAACCGAAAAAAGTATTTTGGGCGGTAAATCTGTAATAAAAAATGCCGTTTCAACCGGTATAATACCTGATGCGGTTATAACCTCAGAAGATATTTTAGCTATCGGAGCAATTAAAGGTATGCAAGAAGCCAAAATTTCTCCTACAGTTATAGGATATAATAACTCACCACTTTGTGAGTGTACTACCCCTACCCTTTCCAGCATTGACAACAAGCTTGAAAGCATGTGCCAAAAAGGCATTGAGGTTATGAACAAGTTTTTAATCGGTGAAAAAACCGATAAAAAATATAAATATTCTGCGGAAATCATATTCCGCGAAACTTTAGGAGAAGATTAAAATGGGAATAATTAATGATGATTTTATTTTAAGAAACAAAACTGCAAAACAGCTTTATAATGACTATGCTAAGGATATGCCGATTATCGACTATCACTGCCATATCAACCCACAGGAAATAGCCGAGGATCGCAAGTTTGAGAATATCACACAGGTGTGGCTTGGCGGCGACCATTACAAATGGCGTTTAATCCGTTCCAACGGTATTAGTGAGGATGAAATCACTGGCGACACCGATGCCCGCACAAAATTTGGTCACTTTGCCGATATGCTTCCAAAGGCTATCGGAAACCCAATGTATCATTGGACCCATTTAGAACTCAAAAAGTATTTTGATTACGACGGCATTTTATCAAGTGACACAGCAGAAGATGTTTGGAATTTGTGTAATGAAAAGCTAAAGAGTGACGAGATGTCCGTTCGCGGTTTGATAAAAGCATCAAATGTTGCAGTTATCGGCACAACTGATGACCCGATTGATGATTTGCGTTGGCACAAAGCTATTGCTGAAGATACAACCTTCGAAACAAAAGTTGTTCCCTCTTTCCGTCCTGATAAGGCTGTCAACATTGAAAAAGCAGGATTTGTTGAGTATATAAATAAATTATCTCAGGTTTGCGGTTATAAAATTAAAACCGTTGCTGACGTTAAAAAAGCTTTGACCGACCGCCTTGCGTTCTTCTGCGAAAACGGTTGTAAGGCGTCCGACCACGGACTTGATTATGCTGTATATTCAATCGCTGACGAAAAGACACTTAACAAAATTTTATCACGAGTTTTAAAGGGCGGCACCGTAACTCAGGCAGAGGCAGACGCATATAAAACCGCTATTCTTTTACACTTAGGTAAAGAATACGCAAAGCGTGATGTTGTTATGCAGATTCATTACGGTGCTATACGCAACACTAATACCAAAAAGTTCGAGCTTTTAGGTCCCGACACCGGTTTTGACTGCATTTCCACCCGTGCTTGCGGTGATGAGCTTGTAGCTTTCTTAAATGCCTTGGAGACCAAAAGCAGCCTTCCAAAAACTGTTTTATACTCACTCAATCCACAAGACAACGCTATGCTTGATACCTTCCTTGGTGCTTTCCAAGGCACAGAGGTTGCAGGTAAAATTCAGCATGGCTCTGCTTGGTGGTTTAACGACACTAAGCGAGGTATGGAAGAGCAGTTAAAGTCCCTTGCCGACCTTTCATTACTTGGCAACTTTATCGGTATGCTAACCGATTCACGCAGTTTCCTTTCCTACACCCGTCACGACTATTTCCGCAGAATTCTTTGCAACCTTGTAGGCGAA
>JAZONB010000041.1:0-3817 GCA_045654305.1 Acutalibacteraceae bacterium
ACTGATGATGCAGAAGTATTGCTGTTTGTCTTGGGCTCGGCATACCTTACTGCAAAATCGGCGGTAGATAAGCTCAGAAATGAGGGCAAAAAGGTGGGTGTGTTTACGGTTGGCGTACTAAGACCTTTCCCGACAGAGGAAATAACCGATTTGTGTAAAACCGCAAAAACAATCCTCGTGGCAGACCGACAGGATAGCTACGGCGCGGGCGGTGGTAATATGTCGCTTGAAATTCGCGCAGCTTTACAGCAAAAGGGGATGACTCCTCGGGTGGTTAGCCGTGTATACGGTCTTGGCGGACGGGATTTCTTCGAGGAGGATGCAATAGAGCTTTTCGAGTCTTGTTACAAGGAAAATATATCCGATTTTGATTATGTTGGAGTTTACCCTGGGGAAAGCGATTTTCAGCCTAAGCCGTATTTTGAAGCTGTTACAGACAGCGAAATTCCCACACTTATCTCTTGTACAGAAGAAAACGGCAAGTTGACTGTAAAGGGTGCTACCGTCCGTGATACAACAGCCAGACCTAAGCGTTTAGCTCCCGGTCACGGTGCTTGCCCGGGGTGTGGCATACCTGTGAATGTTAATCTACTACTCAGAGGAATTGAGGGTAATGTTGTTCTTCTGTTTCAAACGGGTTGCGGTATGGTTGTCACAACGGGTTACCCAAAGACTGCATTTAAAGTTCCCTATGTGCACAATCTCTTTCAAAACGGCGCCGCAACATTAGCAGGACTTTCGAAAATGTATCACAAGATGCAGGAACGTGGAGAATTCCCTCAAGGGGAGATTACTTTTATTATGGTTAGCGGTGACGGCGGTATGGACATCGGTATGGGCTCGGCTCTCGGCACTGCACTAAGAAACGACCCCGTAATACTTTTCGAGTACGACAACGGCGGTTATATGAATACGGGTTATCAGTTGTCCTATTCCACACCTATGGGTGCTAAAAGTGCCACCTCTCACCTTGGAGAAAATGCATGGGGAAAGAGCTTTTTTAATAAGGATATGCCACGCATTATGGCGGCTACGGGTATGCCTTATGTGGCTACTGCCGCCGAAAGCGAGCCTAACGATTTTATAAAAAAGGCGGCTAAAGCTCAGTACTATGCTAAAAATTATGGAACGGCTTATATCAAGTGCCTATCGGCCTGTCCGCTTAACTGGGGAGATAAACCAAACACCGAGCGAAAGGTGATTTCTGCCGCAGTAAACAGTTGCTATTTCCCACTATACGAGGTTGAAAGGGGACACACCTCGCTTTCCTTTGACCCTGAGGCAAAAAACAAAAAAATCCCCGTGGTTGACTGGCTTAAAATGATGGGGAGAACTAAACATTTATGTGAAGAAAAACACAGCGAGATACTCGAGCGTATCCAACAGGAAGTAGATTTCAGATGGAATCGTCTGAAAGCACTGTCAGAACACTCCGAATTGTAAAAAGGGGGAAGTAGTTTGAGTAACCGTTTACAATATGAAACAAGTCCCTATTTGTTACAGCACAAGGATAATCCTGTAGATTGGTATCCTTGGTGTGCCGAGGCATTTGAGCGTGCTAAAGCTGAGGATAAACCTATATTTTTAAGTATTGGATACAGTGCTTGTCATTGGTGCCATGTTTTAGCACACGAAAGCTTTGAGGATGACGAAATAGCCGATATTTTAAATCGCCATTTCATTTCTATAAAGGTTGACAAGGAAGAACGTCCTGATATTGACAGCGTGTATATGTCGGTATGTCAGGCATTTACAGGAAGTGGCGGTTGGCCCACGAGTATTTTTATGACCGCAGAGCAAAAACCGTTTTTTGCAGGAACGTATTTCCCGAAAACCTCACGCGGAAGAATGATAGGCTTTAAAGAACTTCTTATGGCTATCAGCGAGGCTTGGAAAGGTGATAGGAGTTCGTTAATTGAGCAAGCAGACAAGATTATAAATCATTTGAACAAATCTGAAGCGTATACGAATAACGCTGAAATAGAATTAATTCAGCAAGCTGTGTCTGTATACAGTAAAATTTATGATAAAAAATACGGCGGTTTCGGTCATGCACCCAAGTTTCCAACACCGCATAATCTCTTGTTTTTGCTATCTTACTATGAGCGATACGAGAAAAAAGAGTGCCTTGAAATGGCAGAACACACACTTACACAAATGTACAAAGGCGGTATGTTTGACCATATCGGTTTCGGCTTCTGCCGTTATTCAACTGACAAACAGTTTCTTGTTCCGCACTTTGAAAAAATGCTTTATGACAATGCATTACTGATATTCGCTTACTGTAAAGCATACTCTGTAACCCGCAACAGTTTATATCTTGAAATTGCCGAGAAAACAGCAGATTACATTTTGCGTGAAATGGCATCAGAAGATGGTGGGTTTTTCAGTGCGCAGGATGCCGACAGCGAGGGCGAAGAGGGGAAATATTATCTATTTACTCCTGATGAAATTATAGAAATTTTAGGTAGGGCGGACGGAGAAAAATTTAACAGACATTTCGATATAACTGAAAAAGGGAATTTTGAAGGAAAAAGTATTCCGAATTTGCTAAAAAGCAACCCTCGAGATAAAACCTTTGAAGCACTTTTGCAAAAACTCCGACAATTCAGAAAGAAACGCTATTCTCTTCATTTAGACGACAAGATTTTGACCGCATGGAACTCACTTATGATAGCCGCAATGTGCGAATTATATCTTGCAAGCAAAAAAGAAATTTATCTGAGTGCCGCTCAAAAATCCGATGAATTTATTAGAAAATATCTTTATGAAGATAATACGTTGTTTGTTAGTTTTCGTGATACAAAGCGAGGGGTAAAAGGCATTTTAGATGATTATGCAAGTTATATATTCGCTCAGCTTTGCTTATATCGAGCTACCTTGGACAACAGCTATTTAAGCCGTGCAAAGCAGATGTGTAATAAGGTTATAAATGATTTTAGTGATAATGCAGGCGGATTTTATTTATATAGCAACCAAAGCGAAGAACTGATATTAAGACCGAAAGAAACCTACGACGGTGCAGTCCCTAGCGGAAATTCGCTAATGGCATATAACTTTGTGAAGCTATATCATTTGACCTCGGATGATAAATATAAAGATTTCGCAGAAAAGCAGTTGGATTTTATTTGTGCAAAGGCTAATTCTTATCCAACAAGTCACGCAATGTTTTTAATGGCGCTTTTAGAATATAATGAGCCGCCAATCAAGGTGACTGTTGTTGTGGATGATAAAACTAATACAAACAGTTTACCTTTGGATTTACCTGCAAATGCGACAATTTATCTCTTAACCGAACCCACAGATGAATATTCGCTAAAAGACGGCAAAACCACCTATTATGTATGTAAGGGTCACAGTTGTATGACGCCTACAAATGATTTGAATGAAATTAAAGCTTAGAACTAATACTAACAACAGAAAGGAGTAAACTTATGAACGATGATAAAAAAACAGAGCAAAAACCTGAACCCGAAATAAAAATAGATAGAAAACCTATAAAACCTGGCGAGATAATAGGAAAAATCGAGGTTCACGATACCCGTGAACGCAGAGACGGTCCCGGCGGTAATTAGATAGAAAATCACCCTTGCAACCTGATTTAGATTGCAAGGGTGATTAACTTTTTACTGATGTTTCATAACTGCAATTATAATACAATCAAAAACTCGGCATCATCCATAATTGCACCTCTTGGATATATTCTTTCTAAGCATAAAATAGCCGAGTGGAGTATAACATTATTAACCACCTTTTGTAATACTTTTTTGCATAAAATAAAACAAAAAATCGGCAAGGTGGGATACACCTTGCCGAT
>JAZONB010000042.1:0-5845 GCA_045654305.1 Acutalibacteraceae bacterium
AACTGATTATAATCATATAAAAAATGTTCTCAGGATGGAGATAGGGGATACCTGCCTTATAAGCTGTGGGGGCAAAAGTGATTTATGCCGTATTGACAGCTTTTTTGACAACGCAGTTTCCTTGGAAATTCTTGAGGAGGATTATACCGATACCGAGCTTCCCGTTAAAATATATCTGTTTCAGGGTCTGCCTAAGGGAGACAAAATGGAATACATTATTCAAAAATGCGTTGAACTCGGTGTTTTTGGGATTGTGCCTGTAGGGATGAAGCATTGCGTTGTGAAACTCGACGATAAAAAAGCAAGAGCAAAACAGACACGCTGGCAGAGTATTTCAGAAAGCGCCGCCAAGCAAAGCAAACGCAATATTATTCCTGAGATTATGGATGTTTGCTCTTTTGATAAGGCGCTCGAGTTTGCGAAAACGCTTGATTTGATTTTGGTGCCTTATGAAAACGAAGAGGGTATGACGGCTACTGCTGATGCTTTATCAGAACTTAAAAATGTTAAAAGTGTCGGCATTTTCATAGGACCCGAGGGCGGTTTTGAAAAAGGGGAAATCGAGAAAGCCTTGGGTGCTAATGCTAAAATAATATCCTTAGGAAAAAGAATTTTACGAACAGAAACTGCCGCAATTACTGCTGTGGGAATGTGTATGCTAAGTATTGAAATGCTTGAAGGAAACAGCAAATGAAACAACTGCCTATTGAATATGAAAACAGAATGAAACGCTTACTTGGTGAAGATTTTGACAGTTACCTGAATGAACTGCAAAATCCCCCTGTGAAAGCGTTTCGAGTTAATACCGACAAGATAAGCGTGGAAGAATTTGAAAAGCTTAACATTTTCGGGCAAGAAAAAATACCGTATGTCAGTAACGGGTACTATCTTGATTTTGAAAAAGTCGGTAATCATCCGTATCACCATGCGGGACTGATTTATGTTCAGGAGCCTGCTGCAATGGCACCCGCCGAATGTGTCGATATCGAGCCTGACTGGTGTGTGCTTGATATGTGTGCGGCTCCGGGCGGAAAAAGTACACAGCTTAAAAATAAGCTTGGTGAAAAAGGCGTTCTTGTGTCAAATGAGATTATCGCCTCTCGGTGCAAGATACTAACGGGTAATATCGAGCGTTTGGGTCTTAGCAATACAGTTGTTACTTGTATGGACACAAAAAAACTGTCCTCGGTTTTTCAAAACACATTTGATTTGGTTATGGTTGATGCTCCTTGCTCGGGCGAGGGAATGTTCCGCAAGGAAGAAATTGCCGTTTCTGAGTGGAGCGAGGCGAATGTAGAAATGTGTGCAAAACGGCAGTCGGAAATTTTGGAAAACGCTGTTAAAACCCTCAAAAGCGGCGGTTTTATTGTGTATGCCACCTGTACCTTTTCTTTGGAAGAAAACGAAATGACGGTTGATGCGTTTTTGGATAAACACCCCGAATTTGAAATTGTTCCCGTTAAGAAAAGTGTAGCAGAAAAAACCTCAGACGGAATTAAATTTGATGGTTGCAAGTGTGAGAACATTCATTTTGCCCGCAGATTTTATCCCCATAAAGCAAAGGGTGAGGGTCAGTTTATGGCTGTGCTTCATCATAAGGGGGAAAAAACCGCCGATAATTTCGGTGCTGTTTCAGCTAAAAAAGTCAATAAAATTGTCACCGATTTCCTTGACGACACATTGACAGAATACAATGCAGAGTATTTGAGTGAGTACAACGGAAATCCGATATATTATAATAACCGACTTCCCATAAAGGACGGCACAGCCTTTTGTTGCGGAGTGACGATAGGGGAAATCAGAAAGAATTATATTCTGCCGCACCATCAGTTTTTTATGGCGCTTGGGCGTAAATTCAAGAGAAAAATTAATTTGCCGCTTGGTAGCGAGAGCCTTGTGAAATATTTGCACGGTGAAGAATTTGATACCGAAATACAAAATGGTTGGGCGGTAGTCACGGTTGACGGCGCCACCCTTGGAGGCGCAAAGATTGTAAACGGCAAAGCCAAAAACCATTACCCAAAAGGGTTAAGGATACAATAAAAAAGACGGCGATTATTCGCCGTCTTTTTTGTTTGTAGGGGATGGCGCCTACGACATCCCGTTACTTTTTGGGAATAAATTCTGCTATATCCGATAATTCACATTGCAAAATTTCGCAAAGTTGATTAAGAGTATATGTATTTACATTTGCATTTTTTCGCAATCTGTCGAGCTGTCCCGAACTGAAACCATAATCTTTAATTAATTTATATTGAGAAATATCGTTTTGTTTTAATGTTTCCCATAGTTTATCAAAAATAATCATTTTTTACCTCACAATATGGTTATACATTTAATATAAAATAACACACTTCTCTTGACAATAGCCCGTAAATAGGCTATAATATGAAAGCAACATACATTCCTGTAATGTTGCTGCCACACAAACAAAAAGAAGATGCCTAAAAAGCATCTTCTTTTTGTTTTATCCGTATCGTAGGGGATGGTTTAACGAACCCGTCTCCCTCTGTCACTCCGTGACATCTCCCTCACACTGTGAGGGAGTCTTCCCACGACATCCCGTTTAATTTTTGTCTTCACCATAGAAAATATTTTCGAAACTCGTATTTAATATTTCTTTTATTAAAACAATTTCATCGGGATACAAATGTCGTTGTCCAACTTCTATTTTTGCTACTGCACTTCTTGTAATATCACAACCACCTAGTTGCAATTTAGCAGCAAGTGTTTCTTGTGTCATACCTTGTTTTTCTCTAATGTGTCTAATATTTCTGCCAATTTTAAGTTCAATTTCAGCGTTCATATATCAATTCTCTTTTGCACTTATTTTAGAACAAATTCCTTGACATTATTATAATATTATGCTACTATTTTCTTGCACCTATATAGGTGCAAGAATGTTTTTATAGGAGTTTTGAAAATGAAAAGAATAGTATCAGTCTTATTAGTGTTAACATTAGTATTTGCTCTTTCTGCATGTAAAAAAGAAAATAGCACATCATCTGAATCAGACATTGATACCGAAAGTGTTGTTAGCAGTATAGATACAGCAACCCAAAATATTACAAATTCAAACAATGAAATAGAAAACGATTCATCATTGATTGCAACTTCAAGTGAGAAAACAACGAGTAGTAAACCTACGATAGCAAGCAATCCTACAACAAGTAGTAAACCTATTGTATCGAGTCAACCTACTGCATCAAGTAAGCCGTCGCATATACATTCTTACTCGAAGGCTACTTGTACTGAGCCTAAAAAATGCTCTTGTGGTGCTACTGAGGGTAGCATATTGGGTCATAATTTTAAAGATGGCAAATGTACTGTTTGCAGTACAAAGGACCCTAATTATAAAACTTATGATGCTTATATAAATGGCGTAGGATATAACATTGGTAGTGAAATAACAATAGATGTTATTTTAAAAACATCTGATAAAAATGTAGCCGTTTGTCCTTGTTTGTTATTTTACAAAAAAACGGATGACATTTTAAAAAAATATGATATAGCTTCTGGCCTTGAAGATATTTTTGGCGAAGAACCTACACTATCAAGTACAAGCGGTGAAGCACTTGAGAGTGAAGACGGGGATGAATGTTATGGTGTGTGGAGATGGTTTCAAACCGATTTTGCTGATACAGATATTGATTTTTCTAATGGTCAAGTTTTAATAAGACTAAAGTATACAGTGAATATAAAAGGGAATTTTGAATTAAGGGTACGTGATGGTGCGTACGATTGGCAAAATAATAATAAATATACAAATTCCCTTTCTATAAAAATATACTGAAACAAAAGTTATTAATTATTAGAAAAGGTGGCATACTCTGTGCCTCAAATCACATTTCATAGTGTGAAGAATTGTAAAACGAATGTGAAACTTTGTTCGTTCATACTTTTATTTAAGGAGAAAATAATATGAAAAAAATCGTATCGATTTTATTGGTTTTAATATTAATATTTGCTCTTTCTGCATGTAAAAAAGAAAATAGCACATCATCTGAATCAGACATTGATACCGAAAGTGTTGTTAGCAGTATAGATACAGCAACCCAAAATATTACAAATTCAAACAATGAAGTAGAAAACGATTCGTCATTGATTGCAACTTCAAGTGAGAAAACAACGAGTAGTAAACCTATTGTATCGAGTCAACCTGCAACATCAAGTAGACCTACAACATCAAGTAAACCTGCAACACCAAGTAACCACACAACAAACAGTGAGCCTACGACTAGTTATGGACCCACAATAAGCAGTGAACTCACAAGTCCTACTGTTTCCGAGGTGGTAGCATTAAAATGTTTAAATGCCTCTATGTTGTCTGATACGACTATTTACTATGAAACCACAGAAGAGTTTCAGTTTATATATGATGTTGTGTTTTATGAAAGAATAAATGCAGAATTTGCAATTAAAAGTGCTAAAGTAATAAATGCTACAGTTGATGGTGGTAAGGAGTGTCAAATTCTTCAGTCTAGCACAAAAGAAAATGCTCTAAGAGTTGCAAAAAATAACATATTTGAATCTGATTGCTATGAAACATTTGAAGGTCAGTTAACGGATTGGGGTTATTCTGAAGTTGAAATAGCATGTCGTTGCATATCACCTAAACTAATTGATAAAATTTATGATGATTTTATAATTGAAATTGAAATTCAATTTGAAAATGGAGCTGTTACAATAGTTGAATTCTGTGGTAAACAGTCAATGGGTGAAGGAGGATATGCGTGGGGAAACTTAAATGATTCGGACTATTTTTGAGACAAAACCACAGGAAAACAGATATGATGCTTCACGCTTTTTAACACAAGGGACGGTTCTGTGTGTTGATTTAACGGACAGTCGGGACGCCTGCCCCTACGATGTTTTAAATAATAAAGAATATTGAATAAATAATAAAAATTGTGTTTCGCATAGCGAAACGATATAAATAATGCCGTGCATTGCACGGCACATTTTTTATTATTTATTATTTCTTCTTTATTCTTTAATTTTACACTGTGTCCCGTCGTGTTTGATTTCGTAATTTTCCTTTAAAATTAAATCGCTTATAAACACAAACTCATACCCCTCGTCTTTTAAGCATTTGAGGATGTTTGGGAGTGCGGCGGGTGTGTGGTCGGCGTCATTGTGAAAAAGGACGATACTGCCGTTTTTGACCTTGCTTGTCACTCTTTGGCAAATCGTGTCGGGCGTGGCGTTTTCTTTCCAGTCAAGACTGTCAACATCCCACTGAATTGTGTACATTTTAAGCTCGTTCATGGTCTCAATCAGAGCGTTGTCATAATCCCCGTAGGGCGGACGCAACAGGGTAGGAGTCACGCCTGTTATGGCTTTAATTTTTTCGTTACAACTGTTGATTTCATCTTTCATCTGCTCACGGGAAAGCTGTGGCATATGCGGATGGGTATTGGAGTGGTTTTGAATCTGATGTCCCGCTTTATGTAAAGCCTCGACCGATTCGGGATATTTATCCACCCAAGCTCCAACCACAAAGAATGTGGCGGGAACATCATACTCTTTTAAAATGGAAATAAGCTCCTCGGTGTCGTCATTTCCCCAAGCGGCATCGAATGAAATTGCAACCTGTTTTTTCTCGGTTTCAACACAGTAAATTGGGAGGAGGCGGTCAGAATTGGCAAACACACTCACAGAGCCAATGACCGCTATTGTTAATGCACAAAAAAGGCAAATGGACAGCATTAACTGTTTTTTTGTTATTACTAAGCATCTCATAAAAAAGCACCTCGGTACTATATATGCCGAGGTGCTCGTACTATATTATATTGAATTTATAATTTAACTGTCTTGGCTTGTCTGCAAGGGGCGTGAACAACCT
>JAZONB010000043.1:0-2815 GCA_045654305.1 Acutalibacteraceae bacterium
CCGGGAATGCCGGAAAAAGCTTCATAGCCGCCGATAAGCGAAAACTTCTTGCCGAATGTAACGTTATAGTACTCAAGAGTACCTATTACCTCAGCTATATCATCCGTTGCCGTATTACTGACAAGCTTACTCGAAACATAAATCAACGCACGTTTTTGACGCCATTCGTCATTAACAACCACACTGTATGAGTCCGACCGCGTTTTGGAGGGATCGTTTCTTTCGGTAACCGTAACAGTAACTGTTGCGGTGCCCGTCTTTCCGTAATGAATCTGTGCAGTTCTTTCGAATGCGGTGATTTTTGTTATTTCATTATCTGTGGAGGTCCAAGTAAATACGGGGTCTGTGAAGCCCGAAACAATCGCAAGCGCACCTGTCTCTGAACCAACGGTAGCAGTCTGAAAACCAATAACCTCCAAAGAAGGTGCATTGGTCTTTACGTTCCTTGTGATTGTGTGCTCCTTATAAACACCGTCAGGTGAATATCTTGTGAGTTCAATTCTGTCAGGGCAGATTTCAAATGCACTCATTGTGAGAGTTTTGTCAACTGTGTTGTTTGAATAGCCGATATAACCATAGTTCATATAAGTGAAGTTGAGAGTTTCTTCATCGTATGAAGTTGCACTCGGCACTTCGTTCAAACGGGGAATACGGATTTTTTCGCCTTTAGCTATGTAGTTAACAGAACCGCCGATATAATCGTCGTAGTCACCCGAATGGTTATGACCGAACATAAAAATAACGTCAAAAACTCTTGAATATGACTGAACTGCGTCAAAAACATACTTACCGAAACGTGTTTCGTTGTAACCGTATGTACCATCGGAGTTCTGAGCTTTCGGGTTTCTGGCATTATGGTGCAGAGGAATATGGGTTGCAATGAAGATGGGTCTTGTTTCACCTTCTGCAAGAAGCTTGTCGAACGTTGCGGTAAGACCTGCCGCCGCTTCTATAGCCTTTGCTTCAGAGGTCGAACTTGTGCCTGCGGGATAATCTTCATTTGCAAGAACATAAACAAGATAATCATCAAACTCATAGAGACCTGTTGCGTCAAGAACAGATGTATCGTTCTCATCGTGGTTACCCTGAACAGCAATGATGTTCTTCTTGTCATAGTAAGGGAATCTGTCGATAATGATATCCTCTACTCTGTGATAAGCATCAGGCGTGCTGTGCTGATTTGAATATGAGCTTTCATAGTCACCACCGAGGATAAAGCCGTCCGGCTCAGCACAGCCGTCAGCCAAAGCGGCATTGATTGCTTTGGTGAAATTCGCTTCAACCAAATTTCCTGATTTGCTGTCCTGAAAGTCAGACGTTGCAAACACTGTTGCATAAGCATCCGAAGCTTTCGATGTTGCCGCTTCTGCTTTAAGGTTAAAGATGTCGTTGATAACGGATGAAACAGGAAGACCTGTAAAACCGGGAACAACAACAGAAAACGCAATAACCAGCGAAAGCAGAATTGAAATTGCCTTTTTCATATTTTGGTTCCTCCTAAAACTGATAATATATCAGTTTATAAATATACCCATATATAATATCATTAATATTCAATAAAATCAAGTAAAAAATACACATATTTCTTGTAATTTTTTGCGCAATTTTATTCGATTGTATGAATTTCACCGCCGTTTTATTTTTTCTGATAATCAAAAAAACATCACTTGTTTTTTCAGCATAAAAACGTAAAATTTCAAAGCTGGTTTTTCGCAAAATCCGCCTTTAATCTTCCTGAAAATCATCAAAAAAACGATCTTTTTTCAGCTCAAAAAAGCAATTTTGCAAGCTGATTTTCCCACCAATTCAGCCTCATTTTTTCGCAAATTTCATCATAGATTTTCCTCAAAAAAAGAAAAAACAACGCTCTTTATTGCATCAAAAAAGTAAGTTTTTAAGGCCAATTTCCCTTATTAAAATCAGCCTCATAACGCACTAAAAAAGCAACATTTTCTGCCCTGTTTTATCTCTTTCAGACATCATTTTTCTGTTTTTATTTCTTACTTATCATTATAATATATGTTGCTTTTTTGCAATCAAAACCGTCATTTTTCAGCAATGTTTTCATCATAAAAAAGTTACAAAAAAACGCACATAAGCATAATATTTCTGCTATGTGCGTATACTTGTCCACTTATCGTGGCAAAGATGGACGGTTTTGATACAACTCAAAACTTTTTACCATCTTTGCAACAAAGCCCCAGTTTCGAAAGCAATTTTTACCACACACTTAATAAAGGTGTCAAAATACACCTACCATTGGTTTAGTTGGGGAGAAATCAACCGTCAGCAGAGTAAAAAGCAACCACCAAGCTCTTATTTATCGTAATTTTCGCTGAGTTTCTTTACTTTCTTGTTATCAAAATGTATATGAATACGTTCCCAATGAAAAACACGCCTTTTGAACCAAATGGAAGAAAAATGTTTATAAATAAATGATGGATTCGCCTTATTCAAAGGTGCGTATCTCACTTCGTAAGCATCCAACAGTTTGCAATAATCTTTTACCTTATCCATAAAATTCGATGAATTCTTTGGTGACCAGGCATTTTCAGCGATTGCTCCAAGTCTTGGGAAGGTCATAAATTCAAGTTTCTTCATATCAGGTACATATTCTGTCCACATACAAGCTTCAACGCCGTAGGTGTCTTCATCTTTTTCGGTCAATGCACCATCACTGTTGCAAACATCCGAGAGGGATGTCCATCCGTAAGGGAAATCAAGATAAAAAGTTTTATTTTTTGAGTTTATGAGCTTTCTGCCTCGTTCAAGTTCCTTTTTTATCATTTCATCGTTACAATGGGGTTTATATATG
>JAZONB010000044.1:0-6558 GCA_045654305.1 Acutalibacteraceae bacterium
CCCGAAAGGATAAAGGTGATAACCCCGATAAAGGCTATGGCTACAAAAATATTGATTTTTGGAAGAAGTGCTAAGGTTATTCCGATAGCCAAAGCGTCAATACTTGTAGCGATTGCCATTACAAGCATTGTTTTGAAACCGAAGCAGGAGTCATTTTCGTTCTGTTCGTGGCTGAAAGCCTCTTTAACCATATTAGCGCCGATTGCACCGAGCAGTATAAAGGCTATCCAGTGGTCAATTCCTGTTACATATTTTTCGAAAGACGCGCCTAAACCAAATCCGATAAGGGGCATAAGGGCCTGAAAACCGCCAAACCAAGCACCTGTTATGCAAGAATGTTTTAGCGTTACTTTTTGGGTTGCAAGACCTTTGCAAATCGAAACGGCGAAAGCGTCCATCGCAAGACCTACCGCCATAATAAAAAGTTCTAATAATGTCAAAATCAACACTCCATAAATAATATGTGATTATTTTATCCCCAAATAACTTTTATGTCAAGGCAAATAAAAATTATTCATTCGGGCGATACTAAAACGGGATGTGATTTTTTGAAAAAGGAAAAAAAGTTAACCGCCCCGATAGGCGGTTTTTTAATTGGAATAGTAAACAGTCTTTTCGGCGCGGGAGGCGGAATAATTGCAGTTCCTGTTTTGCAAAAATCGGGACTTTCCAAAAAGCAGTCACACGCAAACGCCGTTGCGGTGATTTTGCCGGTGAGTATTTTAAGCGCAGCGATTTACCTTGCCGAGGGCAAGGTGAGAATTACCGATGCATCACCCTATATTGTGGCAGGTCTTGTAGGCGCTGTTTTAGGCACAGTTATACTCCGTAAAATTTCACCAAAGCTCCTCAAAAGAATTTTTGGTATTTTCATAATCTATGCAGGCGTTCGCCTGCTGTTAAAGTGAATATCCCCGCCCTTTTAGCAGGGCTTTTTTCAGGAATAGCAGGTTCAATGGGACTTGGCGGCGGCGCTGTGCTTATAATATACCTTAATCTCTTTACCGATACCGACCGTATAACCGCAGGGGGAATAAATTTAATATTTTTTATCCCTATTTCTCTGCTTGCGGTGATTATTTACGCCACAAGAGGCGAAATTAAATGGAAAACGGTAATTCCCTTGGCACTTTTCGGACTTTTGGGAGCGGTTGGAGGAATTATGCTCACAAATTTTATAGGAAGTGAGTGGGTAGGCAAAATTTTCGGCGGACTTCTCATAATTATGGGACTTCGGGAAACCTTTTTCGGTGTTGCAAAAGAGAAAAAATAATGGTATACTGAAGAAAACAAATATTCGGGGAGGTTTTTAAATGTCTAAGATGCCACTAAAGGAAAAACAGCAGTTGGTTTTTGACTTTTTGGTTAAAAAAAGAGCCGAGGGAATACCGCCAACGGTCAGAGAAATCTGCAGTGCAACGGGTATTGGCTCAACCTCCACCGTTCACGCGATTTTAACCGCTCTTGAGGAAATGGGTTATATAACGGTTGACCGCAGAAACTCAAGGGGAATAAAAATCACCGCAGAGGCACCGTCTTCCATGGTGCCCTTGGTGGGCAGAATTACCGCGGGCAAGCCGATATTGGCGGTTGAGGAAATCGAGGATTATATCCCGTTCCCCTCAAAGGATGCCGAGGGGTTATTCGCACTCAAGGTTGTGGGACTTAGTATGAGAGATGCGGGAATTTTGGATGGGGACATCATTGTTGCCGATAAAAACCGCCCTTGCAAAAGCGGTGATATTGTTGTTGGAATGGACGGAGATTCGGCTACCGTTAAGCGTCTGCTTATTAAGGACGGCAAGATTATTTATATGCCCGAAAACCCCGATTTTGAGCCTATCCACCCCGAAGACCCAATGATTTTGGGCAAGGTTGTGGGCAGTTATAGAAAATACAGTTAGGTGAAACATGAAAAAGGTAGAACTTTTTACGGACGGCGCTTGCTCGGGCAACCCCGGTGCTGGCGGTTGGGGTGCGATTCTGAGGTTTGGCTCGGCTGAAAAGGAGCTTAGCGGTGGCGAAAAGGAAACCACCAACAACCGAATGGAGCTGACTGCCGTTATAATGGGACTTTCGGCACTAAAGGAGCCTTGCGAGGTCACGCTTGTCACTGACTCTAAATATGTGGCGGACGGTATAACCAAAGGCTGGGCAGAATCGTGGCAAAAAAACGGTTGGAGAAAAGCGGATAAGAAACCCGCACTCAACCCAGATTTATGGGAAAAGCTCTTGGAACTTGTTAAAATTCACAAGGTAGAAATAAATTGGGTAAAAGGGCACGCAGGTCACCCCGAAAACGAACGCTGTGACCGACTTGCCGTTCAGTTTTACACTAAGTTAAAGGGGTAGAGTATGACTCGCAGAGAAAGAACAGGTTATATTATAACAGGCGCTTTAATAGCCGCGGGCTATGCTGCTCTTACATATTTGAGCAATGTTTTTGGTCTGGCTTACGGACCCATTCAACTAAGGCTTTCTGAAATTCTAACCATTTTGCCCGTTTTCACTCCCGCGGCAATACCGGGACTTACAATCGGGTGTTTCATAGCAAATATCGGCTCGTTTAATGTTGCCGATTTGCTTTTCGGCACCCTTGCAACATTTAGCGCCGCATGGCTTAGCCGAGTTTTCAAGGATAAAATGGTAAAGGGTGTTCCGCTTCTTTCTTTTTTACCGCCAATTCTTATAAATGCACTTGTAATCGGTTTTGAAATAGCGGTATTTTACCTTGATACAAAAAACTTTTTCTGGGGATTTTTAATTTCCGCTTTTCAGGTTGGCTTAGGTCAATTTATTGTTTGCTTAGGCTTTGGAATACCCTTTTATCTGATAGTTAAAAAACATAAAATTTTCAAATAAAGTCGGTGTATACGCTTGCTTGACTACTTAAGAAAGAGACCGATGATTATTTCCGCAGTCGGCTGTGCTGTTTCAGCTGTCTGCGGTTTTTATTTTAAGTCGGTATTATTTTTGTGTCTTATTTTGTCGATTTTTGTCGGAATATGGTATCTTAGAAAGAAAAACTCCACCGCCATAACGGTTATGATACTAATTGTAATTATGAATCTCAGCACCGCTTACGAGCTGTGGCAGATATCCTCACTCGGCAAGCTTGAATATACCACCAAAACTGCGGAAGTTTGTTTTGTTAAGACTACCTATCAGAAAAACAATTATTGTATTAGCGAATTCGAAGTAATTGACGGAGAAATTCCAAAGGGAACAAAAATTAGTCTTTCCCACACACCGTTTTACTGTGAAACGGGTGAAATTATAACTGCTCAAATAAACCTTGAAGGGGTTAGAAAGGATTACAGGGTTTCGCAGTTTTCTGACGGAATTTATCTTTCGGGCAAATTAGAATCGTTTAACCGAACGGAATATAAAGATGTGGTTTTAGGCACAGTTGAAAACCTTAGAAATTACATTAGAAAATGGCTGTTTTCTAATATGTCCTACGAATCGGCGGCTACTGTGTCGGCTTTGGTTTTCGGAGATAAAAGCTATTTTTCAAACGATTTTTATGATAATGTGCGTGCATCTGGTGTGGCGCACGTAATGGTAGTATCGGGTATGCACCTGTCGGTTATAGTGACGCTGATTCTAAAGATTACCGAGAGGTTTATTTATAATTCAAAACTCAAGGCGACAGTTATGCTATTAACTGTTTTGTTACTCTCGGCTGTTTGCGGTTTCACAAAATCTATATTAAGGGCAGGCGTCACTTATATTGTAATGGCGCTCGGTATACTTTTAAAACGTTCATATACTCCCGAAAATGCACTAGGTACAGCAGTCACCTTTATTCTGATTTCCTCGCCCTTTGTAGTCTTCAATGTAGGCTTTCAGTTATCAGTTCTTTCGACTTTTGGTATTTTAGCGGTAGCGTCGCCTGTTTGTGAGTATTTAAAGGGCAAACTTAAAGGCATTTTAAAATCTCTTGCAGATTCGGCGGTGCTGTCATTGTCGGCTATGCTGATGACACTACCCGTTGTGATATATGTATTCGGTTATGTGTCAACGGTAGGCGTGATAACAAATCTTTTTATAGCTATCCCTGCGAGCTTTTGTCTTTCTGCGGCTGTGGTGTCGTTGGTTTTAAGTCCTTTGCTTCCGTTTGTGGCAAGCGTTATTATGGATATTTGCGATATTGTGGTAAGCTACATAAATTTTGTTATAAATTTTATGGGCTCATTAAGTTTTTCGACGGTAGATGTCGGCAAATGGGGAGTAATAGCCTCGGTTATTTTAATAATTTTTGTTTTACACTCAATGCTTGCTTGTAAAGTCAAGAAAGATATGTTAAAATTAGAAGAGATGAACAGAAAAATTATGAGTGAAAGGGGAAGTAAACACAAATGGCGGTTATTTTTGAAGAACAACTGAAAACGAGTTTGAAGCGTGACGGACTTCTCCCTGTTTATATCCTTTTCGGCGAGGACGCTTATCTTAAAGGAATGTATCTTAAAAAGATAAGCCGAAGCATTGCTGACGAGGATGATATTTTCAATTTCGCTAAATTCAAGGGCAACTGCGATTTGCAGGAGGTTTATGACGCTGTAATGCAAATGCCTGTTATGGCGGAGAGAAAATGCGTTATTCTTAACGATTTTGACTATCTGCATTGTGACCCGTCACAATTAGACAGACTTTGTGAGCTAATAACCGAGGTGCCTGAGGAAACTACATTTATTTTATATTTTGACGGAATAGAAACCGATTCCAAAAAGGGAGCAAGGTTTAAAAAGTTAATTTCTGCTTGCGAGAAAAACGGAGGCGTGGCGGTAGCGCTTAACCACAGAACAACAGCCGAGCTTGTTAAAATGCTGTGTGACGGAGCAAATAAAAGAGGCTCTAAAATGGATTCCGCGGCAGGCAGATTTTTGGTAGAAACCGTAGGTGAAGACATAAATCTTTTAAGCCTTGAACTGCAAAAGCTGTGCGCCTTTGTGGGTGACTGCGTCATTACCAAGGCGCATATCGAGGAGATTTGCACAGTTTCTGCACAGTCTAATATCTACAAGCTTTCGGATTTTATTTTGGCTCAAAATTCCACCGAGGCTTTAAAACTGCTTGACAGACTTTTTTACGAAAGATACGAATATATGGCGATATTTTACACCATAGCGAGTGTATTTACCGATATTTACCGTGTCTACTGTGCAAAGAGCGCAAATCTTCAGTTGAGTGATGTTGTGGCAAGCTTTTCGGAATATAAGTCAAAGGATTTTCTTGTTAAAAACGCTAACAGAAATCTTAGTAATTTCGATTTTAATAAGATAAGTCTGTGTCTTGATACCTTGGTCCAAACCGATAATGCGCTTAAATCTTACCGAAGTCAACCGCGTGAGATACTTGAAGAAATGATAGTAAAACTCATATACATTATCGCTAAGGGTGAAACCATTGATTAAGCTCCAAAGTCCCGTAATTGTCGAGGGGAAATACGATAAAATCACCTTAGAAAATGTGCTTGACGCTTTAATTATCCCCACAAACGGCTTTAGTCTTTTTAAGGATAAGGAAAAATGCCAGATGATAAGGCTGTTAGCTCAAAAACACGGCGTTGTTGTTATTACCGACAGCGATTCGGCGGGAAATATGATAAGAGCCTATATTAAAAATATTGTGGGCGACAGTAAAATTACAAATGTGTATATCCCCCAGATAAAGGGCAAGGAAAAACGCAAGAGAACAGCGGGCAAGGAAGGTCTTTTAGGGTTAGAGGGAATGAGCCGAGAGGTAATAGAAAAAGCGCTCGAAAAAAGCGGAGTTCTCGGCAGAACTGTGATAGAAAACAAGAAAAAAATCACCAAAACCGACCTTTATATGAGAGGATTTTCGGGCGGAGAAAACAGCAATGAAAAAAGACAGAAACTACTTCGAAAACTCGAGTTACCTCTTAATTTATCCCCTAATGCTATGCTTGATGTTTTAAATACCCTTATGACCTATGAGGAGTTTTGCGAGGTGGCGGACTGTGTCTAAAAAGAGCAACCAAAAATTAAAGGCGCTCTATGTGCTTGACATATTAAAGAAATACAGCGACGAGGAACACCCTTTAAACGCCACAGAAATCGTAAAACATCTTGAAGATGAGGGTGTGTCGGCCGAGAGAAAGTCGGTTTATGATGATATTGCCTGTCTTGAAAGCTACGGCTGTGATATAATCAAGACCGATTATCCTAAGGTTGGGTATTTTATAGGTGAGAGAGAATTTGAAATACCTGAAATTTATCTTTTAAGCGATGCGGTGCGCTCGGCAAAATTCATAAGCGCTAAAAAAAGCCGAGAGCTTTTACGCAAGCTCAACCGAATGCTTAGCTGTCATCAGGCGAAAAGACAGGAAAAAAGTGTTTTCTTTTCCCCACAAGACAAAAGCGGTAATGAAGAAATTTATTACAGTATAGATGAAATCAGCCGTGCTATTGCTGACAGAAAACAGATAAAAATTAAGTATTATCAAAGGAAGTTAGATAAAAATCGCAATGTGAACTCGGCGGCAAAGGAAATGGTTATAAACCCCTATGCTCTTTGTTGGCAGGACGACCATTA
>JAZONB010000045.1:0-2270 GCA_045654305.1 Acutalibacteraceae bacterium
ACTGTCAACAATATCTCTATCATCATCAACAACTAATATGTTCATAATCTTTCACCTCGTTTATATTATACAATATAATTCTTAATATTTGTTGATAAAAATTCTTAAGATTTTTTAAAGATTATAAAAAATAAAGAAGGCACAACCTATGGTACGTACTCTTAAGGACATTGTAATTAGGCTTGTAAAACAAAACTATCCGCCCAAAGAAATTTGGGCGGATTTTCTATGCCTTGAACTTTTAGGATAAAAGCGGTATAATCTAACCAACAAATAATAATTTACCCTTAACATAGAAAAACACGGGGGTGGCTTGACAGTCCATTGACCGTTTTCCCTTTATTACCGTAGAATGTAGGCAGAGGTGATCCAATATGACTGATAAAAAAACATTTGGTTCGTTCATAAAACAAAAACGAACTGAGAAAAACTATTCACAAAAAGACTTGGCTGAAATGCTGTATGTAAGCGAAGGGGCCGTGAGCAAGTGGGAGCGAGGTGTGTCCTTTCCCGACATTACTTTGATTTCCGATATTTGCCGCATCCTTGATATAAGCGAACACGAATTGATTACCGCCTCAACCGACACAGATTCAAGGAAGATTAAGCGTGAAGCACGGAAGTTCCGTGTAATCCGTAGTGCATGGTTTTGGGTTCCGACAATATCGTATGCAGTAGCACTCTTAACTTGTTTTATTTGCAATCTTGCCGTAAACCACACCTTGTCTTGGTTCTTTATCGTGTTGGCTTCATTGCTTTGTGCCTACACTTTCATACCCACAGTTACATCTTTTTTTAAGACGAAAAAACTTCTTGTTTTCAGTGTTACAACTTACCTGTCCCTTTGCCTGCTTTTGTTTACCTGTGCAGTATATACGAATGACCTGTCTTGGTTCTTGACATCCTGTATCGGTGTTTTGATAGGGTATGAATTGTTATTTGTACCCATTTTATTATCGAAAACCAAAACATTTCGCTACAAGTTTGTGATTTCGTTTGCTGTGGCATGTGTTTTGACTATCTTACTTTTGTTGAATATCAATATTTGGCATCCTTTTATGCTTATCTCGGCAATACTTGTTACTTGCTATGCGTTTACACCTGCTATCTTTTCCGCTATTATTTGCTTACTACATTTTGACGCCTTTCTCAAATCAGGTATATGTACATTTCTCAGTGCAGTCTTTTATTATTTCACAGGATACGTTACGAATGTGTTGTTTGGCTTAACTGAAAATCACCATCAGGTGAATTTTAACAACTGGGAACAGTGTCTAAGCGGTAATGTTCATTTTATCTGCTTAACATCGTTCCTGTTTATTAGCGCTGTTTTTATTCTGATCGGAATTTTTAGGATTGCAAAAACAAAAAACGATAAGCTCCAATAGGTCTAATAGATGAAAATTGTTTGAGAGGGTTCTAGATTCTCCTAACATCGGGGAAAGGTGATATACATTTTCCCTGCTTGTTACGGCATAAGACAAAATTAAAAGATGCACGAAAATTTCGTGCATCTTTTTTACTGTCCTTAAGAGTACAACGCCTATTGGTTGTAACTTCTTTTTTAAAAAGGTTATAAAAATTTAAATTGTTTGATTTTTACCAAGTACGCACTCCTTCGATATGCAGAAAACGGGCTTTATCGTAAATGTAGGTAGATAATGGGCGGTCAAGTGCATCAAAGGTGTGTGCCGCAACTAAGATTTGCGGTTTAGTAGAAACTATTACGGGTGAATGATAAAAGTGCCCGCCATAAGTACCTAACTGTACCATATCACCCGGCATTACCTCCTCTTGTGAAACCTCTCGTGCATACGGGCCTACAGAACGGTTATTTACAAGAAATTTATAAAGGTACTCAACCCCACTCCAAGATGCTGTACGGTCATTTGATGAACGATAATACCAGCCTAAAACTCCCGTATAGTTCATAACTCTTGCCCCTGCAAAAATGCACTGCGAGGCAAAATTTGTGCAGTCGCCACCTATTTTTTTAAAATCATAATAGGAAGGGTTTCTCGCCATAGCCCACCTTCTAGCATACGCTACTGCTGCCACCCTGTTGAAAGGTATTTGTCGCATATATTCTCCTCCTCATAATATTTTATGAAGAAAAGCGATATAGGTTAATAATCGACAGGATTTTTGTTTTGGCACGCTGAAAGGGATTTTGTCTCGGTGCTTCCGCACCTATCGCCTCGCTGACGCTCGTTGCCACGTCGGCAAAAACAACCATTTAGGTTGTTTTCTTACTTGTTCGAATCCCTTTT
>JAZONB010000046.1:0-17949 GCA_045654305.1 Acutalibacteraceae bacterium
AAAAATAAGTATGCATCGGCATATACTAAATTTCATCCGATGGCTAATAAATAAAAAAGCTCTCTAAATGAGCTTTTTTTATTTTGTAAAGATAAAGGGAAGCTCCCTAAAAATTTAATTACCAATTATACTAAATGAATATTTAGCCGAATTGAGGGAAGCGGAATTTTAGAGTTATACTGTGATTTATTACAAAACACGATAATTTTGAGTAAATATCATATTTTATATAAAACAACTTTCCCTACGATGTGTTGAAATTAAAATCACAAAATTAAATTATGACTTTCTCTTTAAGTTTAATTATTATAAATTGGCATCCGATAATTTTTTCCTCCGCTAGGTGTTGGTTGTTAAAAAAATTTCTATTCGATGAGATTTTTTTAAGTTTAGTAAAAAAACACTTGATTTTGCAATTTCTTTATTGTATAATGCATTAGTCAACTGAATTTGCCGGTGTGATGGAATTGGCAGACGTAGTGGACTCAAAATCCACCGGTAGCGATACCGTGCCGGTTCGAGTCCGGCCACCGGCACCAGTCGAGAGCCTCGACACGCAATATGCGTGCTGAGGCTTTTTAATTTTCCCTATTGTTAGTTCTGATAAAAATTAAAACCAACTCGCCTATTTGTGAAAAAATTAACAATTTCACTTCTCTCTTAAAAACAAAGTAAATTTTTCTTGTAATTCACCACAATATATAGTATAATTACAAGAAAATATGCAATATTTTATTTTTAAGGAGTAATTTGTTATGAAATGTCCTTTTTGCGGTTTTGAAGAAAGTAAGGTTATCGATTCCCGTCCTACCGATGAGGGTCAGCGTATCAGACGAAGACGTGAGTGTCTTGAATGTGGAAAACGTTTTACAACCTATGAAATCATTGAAAGTTTACCGATAATTGTAATTAAAAAGGATAAATCACGCGAAACCTTTAACCGCGATAAGTTAATGACAGGTATTCTGCGTGCATGTGAAAAACGTCCGGTTTCTGTAGATACAATGGATAATATCATTGATGAAATCGAAGTTATCATACAGAATTCTCTAGATCGTGAAGTTAGCTCTGAAAAAATTGGTGAGCTTGTTATGGAAAAACTTAAAAAGGTTGACGAAGTGGCTTATGTTAGATTTGCCAGTGTGTACCGTCAATTTAAGGACATCAATACATTTATGAGTGAGCTTACAAAACTGCTTAATAACAATTAATTAGGAGTAATTATGAACAATATTGAAATGGCAGAATTATTGCTGCCTGAAATACAAAATACACCTGAATATTATGAAAACCTCTTCCCTTCCCGACCACTTCCAGAGGGAGCGAGAGTTACAAGAATAGCACCAAGTCCCACAGGTTATTTGCATCTGGGTACTCTTTTCGCTGCACTTGTTAACCGCATTACCGCAACTTCTACGGACGGCGTTTTTTTCACAAGAATTGAAGACACAGATAAAAAACGTGAGATTTCCGGCGGTATTGAAGACATTATCGACGGTCTTTCTCGCTTCGGTATCACGATTGACGAGGGCTTTATTTCAGGTAATGAGCAGAAAGGAAGTTACGGACCTTATCAGCAGAGTCACCGTGAAGAAATTTACAAAACCTTTGTTAAGGAATTAATTAAACAAGGACTAGCCTATCCTTGCTTCTGTACTGCCGAGGAATTGGCTGAGGTTAGAGAAAAGCAAGAAGCACAGAAAATCCGCACCGGCTATCACGGTGAGTGGGCAAAACATAGAAATATCACTCTAGCTGAAGCCAAAGAGTTAATTGAGCAAGGAAAACCTTATGTTATCCGTCTAAAGTCGCCCGGTAGTGAAGAAAATAAGATAATATTTGAGGATACCGTTAAAGGTAAAATTGAAATGCCCGAAAATGATGAAGATTTTGTCCTTTTGAAATCAGATGGCATTCCTACTTATCATTTTGCTCATGCTGTAGATGACCATTTAATGCGTACAACACATGTTTTACGTGGTGATGAATGGATTTCTTCGGTACCAAAACACATTCAATTATTTAAAATTTTAGGCTTTAAGCCACCTAAATTCGGTCATATTTCCCCTATTATGAAGCTAGATAACGGTGCAAAAAGAAAGATTTCCAAGCGTAAAGACCCTGAGGCTGCCGTACATTTCTTTGCAGAACAAGGATATATGAGTGAATCGGTTATCAATTACCTTATGACCATAGCTTCATCGGATTTTGAAGATTGGCGTAGAGCTAATCCTGACGCTTCTTACAAAGATTTTAAATTTAACCTTAAAAAAATGAGTGTTTCAGGCGCTTTGTTCGATGAAAATAAGTTAACCGATGTTAGTAAAACGATGGTTTCAAAGCTTTCAAGCGATGAGGTTTATGATTTGTTGACCGCTTGGTCAAAGGAATTCGATGACGAGTTTTACAAAGTTTTAACCGCTAATCCTGACTATACAAAATCTGTTTTATCTATTGACCGCGATGTTCCGAAACCTCGCAAAGATATTGCAAAATGGAATGAAGCAAAAGAGTATTTTTCATATATGTTTGATTCCTTGTATAAGCCTGAAAATACGCTTCCTGAAAACATAACAAACGAAGATGCTAAAGCATTTTTAAATGCTTATAAATCGGTTTATTCCCCTAATGATGAGCGACAGGAATGGTTTCAGAAAATTAAAGATATTGCTCCTCAAATCGGTTTTGCTGCAGAAACTAAGGAATTTAAGGCTAATCCCGATAATTTTAAAGGACATGCGGGTGATTTGAGTACAATACTCAGAATTGCGATAACAGGCAGAAGAAACACACCTGACCTTTGCAGTATAATGCAGGTTTTAGGAAAAGAAAAATGCATAAAACGAATTGATTATATGCTTGAAAGCATTTAGAGAGGCAAAATTATGGAAGAAAATATAAAATTAGAAGAAAACATAGCTCCTTCTAACTTCATACATGACTTTATTGATGAGGACTTAAAGGAGGGTGTTTACAGCAAGGTACAAACCCGTTTTCCGCCCGAGCCTAACGGTTATCTTCATATCGGACACGCAAAGGCAATTTGCATTGACTTTGCAACCGCTGAAAAATATGGTGGAAAATGTAATCTCAGACTTGATGACACAAATCCCACAAAAGAAGATGTTGAGTATGTAGATGCCATTAAAGAGGATATCAAATGGCTAGGCTTTGATTGGGATAACGTGTATTATGCGTCAGATTATTTCGATTATATTTATGAGTGTGCATTAAAGTTAATAGATTTAGGTCTGGCTTACGTTGATGAATCTACTCCCGACCAAATCAGAGAAATGAGAGGCACTTTGACCGAGTCTGGTATTAACAGTCCTTACAGAGACCGTCCGATTGAGGAAACTAAGGATTTGTTCCGCAGAATGACCGAGGGCGAATTCGAAAACGGCGCTATGGTTCTAAGAGCTAAAATTGATATGGCCTCTTCAAATATCAATATGCGCGATCCAATTATCTACCGTATTATGCACGCCACACATCATCGCACAGGTGATAAATGGTGTGTTTACCCGATGTACGACTTTGCTCACCCTTTAAGTGATGCAAAGGAAGGCGTTACCCACTCTCTTTGTTCTTTAGAGTTTGAAAACCACCGTCCGTTATATAACTGGTTTTTAGAGGTTTTGGGTGTACCTGAGGCTCCTCGTCAGATAGAATTTGCAAGAATGAATGTGAATTATACCTTAACTAGTAAGCGTAAATGCTTAAAGCTTGTTACCGACGGATTGGTTTCTGGTTGGGATGACCCAAGAATGGCAACTATTTGCGGTATGCGTCGTCGTGGCTTCCCGGCAGAAGCAGTAAGAGCTTTTGTTGACAAAATCGGCGTTTCTAAAGCATACAGCGTTATTGATTACGCTTTGCTTGAATCTTGTGTCAGAGATTATCTTAATGAAAATGCAGACAGAGCAATGGCTGTTCTTCGTCCTCTAAAGGTTATAATTGATAATTATCCCGATGACAAAACCGAAGAAATTTCAGTTGATATTAACCCTGCAAAACCAGAACTCGGCAAAAGAAGCGTTACTTTCTCAAAGGAAATTTATATTGAAGAGGACGACTTTATGCTTGACCCTCCGGGAAAATATTTCAGACTTTGCCCACAAAAGGAAGTTCGTTTAAAGGGTGCTTATTATATTAAATACGCTTCACACGAAACAGATGAAAACGGCAAAATCACCGCTGTTCATTGTACCTATGACCCCGAAAGCTTTGGCGGTGAAACTCCGGACGGCAGAAAGGTTAAGGGTACTCTTCACTGGGTAAGTGCAAATCATTCTGCGGATATTGAAATTCGTTTGTACGACAGATTATTTAACGTTCCTAACCCAAGCGACGAAGAGGGCGTTTCCTCATTTGCTGATAATTTAAATCCTGAATCCCTCATTGTGCTAAATAATGCGAAAATAGATAATTCTTTAACTGATTCTAAGGTCGGCAGTACCTTCCAATTTATGCGTCAGGGCTACTTTACTGTTGATAAGGATTCCACCAACGATAAATTAGTGTTTAACCGCACGGTTGCTCTTAAAGATTCATTTGTTAAGAAGGCGTAATTATGACTGTTAAGGATATTTTTAACTTCCTGAATTCACTATACCCCGTCAATAATGCTATGGATTTTGATAATGTAGGGATTTTAATCGGCAACCCTGAATCTGTTGTTGATAAAGCTTTAATAGTTCTTGATTGCACATTAGAGGCAGTTAAAATTGCGAAAGACAAAGGTTGTCAGTTGATTATTACTCATCATCCTGTAATTTTCAGTCCATTAAAAAGTATTTTAAAAGGCTCTGTGCAGTATGAAATTATAAAGAAAGATTTATCTGTAATTTCAATGCATACTAACCTTGATACGGGCGCATATGGAGTTAATGATGTATTGTGTGACGTGTTAAATATTCAAAACGCCTCTTCCCTGCCCGTTTCTGACGGTTTTACGATTAAGAAAGGTGTTTTACCGTCTGTTGGCGCCAAAGACCTTGCAAAGTCGATTAAGGAGCGTTTGGGCGGCGGTGTGAAATATGTTGATGGTGGCCGCAAAATCACAAATGTACTTGTTTGTGGCGGTAGTGGTGGAAATTATATTGAGGACGCTATTTCTCTTGGATTTGACGCCCTGATAACTTCCGATGTTAAGCACCATCAATTCTTAATGGCGTATGATAATAATATTTCACTCTTTGATGCTGGTCACTACAATACAGAAGATGTAATAATCGAGCCTTTAAAACAAAAATTGGAAGAAAAATTTGTAAATTGTGATTTTTATACATTTCATCCCGAAAGCATAAAGTTTGTATAATATTTCTAAAGTTAGAAAAAATATATTTCGGGTGAATTAAATGGTTCTTCTTTTTTCTAACCGAAAAAACAAATTAGAAAAAGAAATAATTCAAATTTTAACCGCCTTCGGTGCTGATGTTATCTCGGATAAATTTATTAGCGCCTCAGGCGGTTTTTTCACTGTTACTATTTGTTACAAAAGAACCGATATAAATATAAAAAAAGGTATCGCCCTTTTATTGGACGATACTCGTAGGTTTGCTAATCAAGAGCTGCCTCTTGGAATAATAGGAGTGTGCGAAGATAGAAACGAAACTGCTTTAAAACTCTTTAAAACTAACGGTTTGCCTGTAATTACCTGCGGAAACAACCCAAAAAACACCCTGACTATTTCGAGTGTAGAAAATAACAATTACTTAGTCACCTTGCAGAGAGAAATAATTGATATTAAAGGTAATGTTGTATACCCAGCTGACTATAAAATAACCTTACAGAAGCAATATTCAGCCGAAGCTGTAATGTTATCCTGCGGAGTTTTATGTTTAATCGGAGCTGAATTTTAGAACCTAAAACATAAAATGCATATAATAACATATAACCTTTAGTTGAATTAAATTAAAATTATTGGGAAATATAGGCTTGAGGTGAATTTTATGGAAAAAAGCAGTAGCCGGATACTGATTATAACAATTATAGTGGTTTCGGTGGCGATTTCGCTGATTTTGGTAACATTTGGATATGCTGTCGGTGAAAGAAGCCTTAAAAGTGAGCCTTGGGTTTTGCACTCCTATGGAAATAATGTTGCATTATATAAAGGAGACAATGTTATTGAGGTTTACGGTTCTATAATGTTAGATACATTACCCGAAGAAGATAAAAAACAGTTGGATAATGGAATTTCGTTTTTAACAAAAGAGGAAGCAAGAACGGCAATTGAGGATTTTGACGGATAAAAAAGACTACCTTTAAAAGGTAGTCTTTAAAATTATTTTACTAAAGCGCTAAAGAGTTTTTTAGCGGCAGGTAATTTAATTGCAAAATTTTTGTAAGATTGTAAGAAATGACTGTTATCAGCCAACATTTGCTCAATGGATGTCTTGCATTTTTCGTCATTATAAGAAGCGGCAGACAAAAGCGCAATCATAATATTAATTGTATCTTTGTCACCTTTTACATAAGCATCTTCAAAAACGTCGTATAACTTCTTTATTTGTTTTTTGCTCCCTGTTGAGAAGAGATTTTTGAGTTGAGGAACAAGTTTTTCTCCGAAGAAATTTATATAAAGGAAATTGCCGTATGTAGCAATATGTTCTTTGTAATCATCCTTTAAAACAGGAAAAACATCAAGCATCTTTTTGGTAAAGCCGGTAACGGTCATAACGCCGTCTTTAGTGGAGGAAGGCAGTTCGACATCGACGTTTTTGCGTGCAGTTTTAACCCCTAATTCCTTACGCAAAGAAACAGTAAAATCGATTCCCACACTCGAAGCGTCTTTGGCGTTTTGGCTATCATCAAACAACCAAGTATTGATAGCGGTCATTTCACCGAAATTCCCCTCATCATCCTTTGTTGCAACCAATAAAGAATAGGTTTGCTTATCATCGTTATACACAACTGCAATCTTCTTGTTGTCATTAATAAAACCGTCATCATTAGCCTTGAATCCTTGTTCGTCTAAAAACGGCTTCATTTCTGCGATTACATTATCATAATATCTGTTATCCAATTAAATTCACATCCAAAATCAATAATTTGCTACATTATAACATATTTTTATCGCTTTGTCACCTAAAATTTTATTGCAACTCAAAATAATTTGAAGTATAATAACAAATATCTAAACCGTAAGGAGCGTATTATGAATTTAGCGGATATAAATACCCTGAAATCTTTGCTTAATAAAGAGGGGTTTTCCTTTAAAAAAAGTTTAGGTCAGAATTTTCTTATTGACCCGACTGTTTGTCCGAGTATGGCAGAAATGGGCTGTAATCCAAAAGGCGGTGTTTTGGAGATTGGTCCCGGCGTCGGCGTGTTAACCCGTGAACTCTCACGCAACGCTAAAAAGGTTGTTGCTATTGAGCTTGATGAAAGGCTTAAAAAAATATTGCCCAAAACCTTAGGAGATTTGGACAATGTTGAGGTCATATTTGGCGATGCAATGAAGCTAGACCTTAAAAACATAATTGAGGAACATTTTGACGGTTGTGAGGACGTCAGCGTTTGCGCTAATCTCCCCTACTACATAACCTCTCCGATTATAATGATGCTGCTTGAAAGTCGTTTGCCGATTAAAAGCATAACAGTAATGGTTCAAAAAGAAGCCGCAGAGCGTCTTTGTGCTAAGGTAGGAACAAGAAATGCAGGTGCTGTTACTGTCGCCGTTTCCTACTACTCTAACACCGAAATTTTATTTGATGTTGACCGCAGCTCTTTTATGCCTCCTCCGAATGTTGACTCAGCTGTAATTAAGTTAAACATATTACCCGAAGCCCCCATAAAGGTCAATAACGAAAAGAAATTCTTTGCTCTCGTAAAGGCTGCATTTGCTCAAAGAAGAAAAACATTGATTAACACAGTAAGCAATAGTCTTAATGTGCCTAAAAACGACCTGAGAGAGGCTTTGCAAAAATTAGGAATAAAAGAAACCGTCAGAGGCGAAGAACTTACTATGGAGCAATTCGGGGCTTTATCAGACCTTCTCTAAATATACTTCTTTGAATTTTTGTTGACACCCATTATTCCCCCGGTGATAGCGGACAATATTGTTATTATAAAATGAAACAAGGTGTTAACGGTAATTCCTCCATCATTTATTACCATACCAACCAAGGTGATGAATAAAAATGTAATTCCGCCTACAACTAACCCTGTAAGATACCCTTTATTCCCCTTTCTTTTTGCAAGATAAAATGCACCAAAAAAAGCGCTTAAACCTGCTGAAACACTACCTAATACGGGTGAATACTTATAATCTATTTCAGCCAAATTCATAATTATTGCAAAAATCGAAACCGATATTAAAATTATTATTGTTTGTATGGCGACTGTAATTAAATATGATATAATATTGTTTTTATCTGCTTTCATAAAAATCCCTCCCACATACTTAATCGTATGCGAGAGGGATTTAATGTTATTCTTATTATTTTGTAGGAGCGTCGTCGTGAACAGTAAGATTGCTCTGTAAAGCCCAACGCGCAAAGGTGATTTTGCTGTGGTCACTTTGTGACTCAATAACAAAAGTGTCTTCTTTAAGAGAAATTACTCTGCCGTAAATACCGCCGATAGTAACTACCTCATCACCAACCTGCAGATTTTCACGCATTTTCTTTTCTTCTTTTTGTTTTTTGCGCTGTGGACGAATCATAAAGAACCACATAGCTCCAAAAATTACCACCAAATAAACAATTAAAAATAAGCCTGAACCGGATTGTCCTTCCATTGAAATAACCTCCAAAAATTACTGTAAATAATTATAACCCATATTATACCTTTTTGCAAGTATAAATTCTTAAATTCTTCTGCCGTAAATTTCTTCTTTTTCTTTTTTGAATTCTGCAAATCTACCTTCATCAAGAGCATTTCTGATATCGGTCATTAAATTATTATAAAACCAAAGGTTATGCATAACAAGAAGTCTTTGAGAAAGCATTTCTTTGGCTTTCAACAGATGACGGATATAGGCCTTGCTGTACCTTTGGCAAACAGGACATCCGCATTCTTCATCAATTGGAGTCATATCTGTTTCATACTTTTGATTATTAATGTTAATGATACCTTTACTTGTGAACAAATGTCCGTGACGAGCATTTCTGCTTGGCATTACACAGTCAAATAAGTCCACACCACGCTCAACGGCGTTTAAAATATTTACAGGTGTTCCAACACCCATTAAATAACGGATTTTATTAGCGGGCATTTCGGGTGTAACATTTTCAATAATGTCGTACATAACCTCAGCAGGCTCACCAACAGCCAAACCGCCAATAGCATAACCGTCCAAATCAAGGTCGGCAATTTCTTTCATATGATTAATTCTCAAATCACGATATGTGCAGCCTTGATTAATACCAAAAAGTAATTGTTCAGGATTGATGGTGTTGTCTCTCATATTAAGCTCTCGCATCTTTTCTTGGCAACGCTTTAACCAACGGGTTGTACGCTCACAAGATGCCTTAGAATAAGAATATTCAGCGGGATTTTCAACACATTCGTCGAACGCCATCGCAATAGTTGAGCCGAGGTTAGACTGAATTTGCATACTTTCCTCAGGTCCCATAAAAATACGTTTTCCGTCAATATGGCTTTGAAATGTAACGCCTTCTTCGGTAATTTTTCTAAGCGAAGACAAAGAGAAAACCTGAAAACCACCGCTGTCAGTAAGTATAGGACCATCCCAAGTAGTGAGTTTATGAAGACCGCCACATTCCTTTACAACTATATCTGACGGTCTTAAATGCAAATGATAGGTATTTGACAGCATTACCTGACAGTTAACTGTTTTCAAATCATCTGCAGAAAGGCCGCCTTTTATCGCTGCGGCAGTAGCTACATTCATAAATGCAGGAGTTTGTACTATACCTCTGTTGGTAACAAACTCTCCCCTTCTTGCATTTCCTTCTTGTTTTAAAAGCTTGTACATTTTATCTCCTTAAATAATAATCATCGCATCACCAAAGCTAAAGAAACGATATTTTTCATTAACAGCGGTTTTATAAGCATTCATTACATTGTCATATCCTGCAAATGCCGATACTAACATTATAAGCGTGCTTTCGGGCAAATGGAAATTAGTGATTAAACCGTCCATTGCCTTGAATTCAAACCCGGGATATATGAAAATATCCGTCTCGCCCGAGCATTCCCTGATTTCGCCGTATTTTTTAGCAACGCTTTCGAGTGTTCGGCAAGCGGTAGTGCCAACGCATATCACACGTCCACCATTAAGCTTTGTTTCATTGATAATTTCGGCAGTTTCTTTTGAAACAAAATATTCTTCGGTGTGCATTTTGTGATTAGTTACATCGTCAACCTTTACAGGTCTGAAAGTGCCCAAACCTACATGCAAAGTAACGAATGCAATTTTTACGCCCATTTCTTTTAACTCATCTAAGAGCCCATTTGTAAAATGCAGACCCGCAGTAGGTGCGGCAGCAGAGCCTAATTCTTTAGAATAAACTGTCTGATACCGCTCATTATCCTGTAATTTTTCTTTAATATAAGGCGGTAACGGCATCTGCCCTATTTCGCTGAGAGTTGCAAAAAATTCGCCGTCATATATAAATTTTACAATTCTATTACCCTCATCTGTAATATCAATTACTTCACATTTGAGGTTATCGGAAAATTTGAACATCTTGCCGATTTTAGCCTTTTTACCAGGTCCCGCAAGACATTCCCAAATATCCTTATCTTTTTGTTTCAAAAGCAAAAATTCCACAACTGAGCCTGTGTCCTCACGAGCACCGAAAATTCTTGCAGGCAAAACTCGGGTGTTGTTTAAAACAAGGCAGTCCCCTGCTTTGAGATACTTTTTTATATCATAAAAATTTTTATGCTCGATTTCACTCGTCTTGCGGTCAAGTATAAGTAATCTTGAGTTATCTCTTTTTTCAAGAGGAGTCTGAGCTATTAACTCCTCCGGCAGTTCATAAAAAAAGTCACTTGTTTTCATTTTCACCAATATCTTTCGGTATTTTACGGTATTTTTCTACATAAAATTATTTGACAAACTTTATATCAAATGGTATCATAATATATTATATTAAACTTGTAATAAAAATCAAGTTAAATTTCTTATCCCCTTACCTTGAAAGGATGATTTTTAATGAAAAAGTACAATGTAGGAATTATCGGTGCTACAGGAATGGTTGGCCAAAGATTTTCTTTGTTATTAGCTAATCACCCTTGGTTTAATGTTACAGCTTTAGCCGCAAGTTCGTCTTCAGCAGGAAAAACTTATGTTGATGCTGTTGGCTCTCGTTGGGCAATGACTGATGAAATTCCCGCTAATCTTAAAGATATGATGGTTTACGATGCCCAGAAGGATATTGATGAAATCGTTTCTAAGGTTGATTTTGTATTCTGCGCTGTTAATATGAAAAAGGATGAAATCAAGGCATTAGAAGAAAAATATGCTAAAAAGGAATGCCCCGTAATTTCTAACAACTCAGCACACAGATTTACCGCAGACGTTCCTATGATTATTCCTGAGATTAACCCTCAACATGCTGATGTTATCAATGCACAAAGAGAGCGTTTGGGCACCAAGAAAGGCTTTATTGCGGTTAAATCAAACTGCTCTTTGCAGTCCTATGTACCTGCCCTCTATCCTCTTGATGAAAAATTCGGCATTGATAAGGTTTTAGTATGTACATATCAGGCAATTTCAGGCGCAGGAAAGACTTTTGAGCGTTGGCCGGAAATAGTTGATAATGTTATCCCCTATATCGGCGGTGAAGAAGAAAAGAGCGAAAAAGAGCCACTTAAAATTTGGGGTAAAGTTGAAGATGGCGAAATTAAACTTGCTGACGCACCTAAATTCACTGCTCAATGCATTCGTGTTCCCGTTTCCGACGGTCACCTTGCTGCAGTTTATGTTTCATTCAAAAACAAGCCTTCTAAAGATGAAATTCTTGATATTTGGAAGAACTTTGCAGGCGAGCCACAGGCTCTTGAGCTTCCCAACGCTCCAAAGCAGTTCTTAAATTACTATACAGAGGATGATATGCCTCAAACAAAGCTTGTCAGAAACCTCGAAAACGGTATGGCCGTATCTGTTGGCAGATTAAGAGAAGATACTCAATACGACTATAAATTCGTTTGCGTTTCACATAATACACTTAGAGGCGCCGCCGGTGGTGCTGTACTCTTAGCAGAACTGCTTTGCGCAAAAGGATATATGGACTAATATTATCTTCTGATGATAAAAAGGAAGTGTAATAATGATTAAGGTTATTATTAGCGGTGCATCAGGAAAAATGGGTGGATTTGTAGCTGACGCTTGCAATAACGATAGCGACATTCAAATTGTTGCAGGTGTTGATAAAGTTAATGTCGGTCAAAGCTTCCCTATCTTCCCTAATTTTGCTTCTGTGACCGTTAAGGCTGATGTTATAATTGATTTTTCGCACCCCGCCTTACTCGATAGCGTTTTGGAATATGCTATAGCAAATAATTCTGCCGTAGTTTTGGCTACTACCGGTTATTTCGACAGTCAAATTAAGCAAATTAAAGACGCTTCAAAAGTAATTCCGATATTCTTTTCATTTAATATGTCCTTGGGTGTTAATCTGATTTGCAGTCTTGCAAAAAAAGCGGCTAATATTTTAGGCGATGATTTCGATATTGAAATCGTTGAAAAGCATCATAATCAAAAGATTGACGCTCCGTCAGGTACCGCGATAATGCTTGCAAATGCTATTAATGAGTGTTTTGATAACAATAAGGTCTATGAGTATGATCGTCATTCAAAACGTCAAAAGAGATTAAATAAAGAAATAGGAATTCATTCTGTACGTGGTGGCACAATAGTTGGCGAGCATGATGTGATATTTGCAGGTCACGATGAAACTATCACAATTTCACACTCCGCTCAATCGAAAGAAGTTTTTGCTGTTGGTGCTGTTAAAGCCGCAAAATTTATTTGCGGCAAACTCCCCGGAATGTATGATATGAGTTCAGTTGTGAGCTTTGATTTAAAAAAATAACACCCAAATGGGTGTTATTTTTTTATAATATAGTATAATTTTTAAATTTTAAAACATAATATAAACGTACCTTTAAACTCAAAGGAGTGAGAAAATATGTTTGATAGAATTTGTTTAATCTTAAGCATCATCGGTTGCATAAACTGGGGTTTGGTAGGTTTGTTCGAATTTGACCTTGTTGCATGGGCATTCGGCGGTCCAACTGCAATTATCAGCCGAATTGTTTACACAGTAATCGCCCTTGCGGGTATTTGGTGCATTTCACTGCTTTTCAGAAATAACAGCGTAGTATCAGATTAAAAAAATCACCTAACTTTAATTAGTTAGGTGATTTACATATTATTTAAATTACTGTACCGTTTTTAACAGCATCAAAATCATCTTGAATTTCTTTTGACGGAGCTTTTGTTAAAAGTGATACAACAACTATGCAAATGCTAGCAAAGATAAATGCGGGAAGTAATTCGTAAATTGCGAATATACCGCCGATTTTTGAAATAACAAGCTTCCATATAAACACCATTGCGGCGCCACCAATCATACCTGCAATTGCGCCAGGACGGTTGATTCGTTTCCAGAAGAGTGAGAATATCATTAAAGGACCAAATGTTGCGCCAAAGCCTGCCCAAGCAAATGATACTATTTCAAAAATTACGCTCTTTTCATCCAACGCAAACATCATTGCTATAATTGCGATAACAAACAAAGTGATTCTGGAAACGGTCATAACGGATTTTTCGCTTGCATTTTTGCAAATAATACCTTGATAAATATTCTTTGCAACAGCAGAAGCGGCAATCAGTAAATATGAGTCTGAGGAACTGATTGTAGCAGCCAAAATACCTGCCATAACAAATCCGGCTAAAATAGCTGGTAATGAAGAAGTTGCAAGAGTTATGAAGATGTTTTCGGCATCACCTTTAGTTAAGTGAGCAATCGGGAAAATCTGACGACCAACGATACCGATAAATACAGCTATTGCCAAAGAAATTAAAACCCAAACGGTTGCAATTCTTCTTGAACGCTTCAATTCGTCTTCCTTGCGGATTGCCATAAAGCGTAAAAGTACCTGAGGCATACCAAAATAACCAAGGCCCCATGCCATCATTGAGAATACAGAAAGCAATGTATAAGGTAACGCTTCACCGAATATCGGAGCACCATTTACAACCTTTTGAACACCGTCAGCGTCAACAGTTGGATTAGCAATACCAAAGAACTCTAAAAAACCTGGGATGTTATTTGCGTTATCAATAACGGCGCCAAAACCGCCCGCATTAATAACACCTATAATTACAATTACTGCCAATGCTATAACCATAACAATAGCCTGCATAAAGTCAGAAGCACTCTCAGCCAAGAAACCGCCCAGAATAGTGTAAATTAATACGAAAGCGGCGCCAAGAAGCATCATTACTTTATAATCGAAACCAAACAATGATGAAAATAGTTTTCCGCAAGTAACGAAGCAACTAGCGGCGTATACAGTGAAGAAAATCAAAATGAATAATGCAGAAAGAGTCATAATGATTTTCTTGTTTTCGCGGAAACGGTTTGAGAAAAAGTCAGGCAAAGTAATCGAGTTGTTTGCTCTCACACTATATCTGCGAAGCCTTTTTGAAACAATTAGCCAGTTGAGATATGTACCGACCGCAAGACCGAGTGCGGTCCAAAATGCATCTGCTAAACCGCACCAATAAGCAACGCCCGGAAGTCCCATTAAAAGCCATCCACTCATATCAGATGCTTCAGCACTCATTGCGGCAATCCAAGGTCCTAAAGAACGGTTTCCAAGAAAATATTCCTCGGAGTTAGAATTGGCACGCTTTGCGTAAAGTAAACCAATTCCGATTACGACTGCCATATAAATTATCATAGCAATCAAAATTTGTGTTGTATTATTGTCCATCGATTTCAACCTCCGGTTTCAAATTTACGAATTTGTAACTTTCAAGAATTTGAAAATATTTAGCAGTTCGCTCATAAAAAGGTTTAGCTTCATCGCCAAAATGTTCTTTAACTAAATCGCTGATTTCGGCAATATTCCTTTGTCCGTTAGTTTGTAACCAGACAAAACTGCCCAATTCATCAAGATGAACATAACTGATTTTCGGCTTTTTAAAAACCTTTTGAGCAATTCTGTTGAACAGTCCCCTATTTTCAATTTCCAAAGTAACAATATCATTTTCGTCTTTATTCCAATTTAGTCCCTCGTTGATTTGAGGGACTAAATCTAAAAAGTTATTATTGTTCATATTTATTTAGCACGTTTTTTCCAAACGGTGAATTTCATAAGAGTTAGAATAATGATTGGAAAGAGAACTAAACCGCCGATATTTGAAGCTGTTGCTGGAATGTATTTTGAAAGGTCGATAAGTTCGCCGACACCAAATACAGCTAAAATAGCAAGGGCAATACCAACAAGTCCTTCGCCTGCAATCATACCTGAGCAGAACAAAATACCGTCATTAACAATTCTTTCTTTCTCAGCCTTTTCTTTCTTCATCTTATCGAAGAAGAGTCTGACAATACCGCCAACCATAATACATGCGTTCAACTGAACGGGTAAATATACACCGATTGCAAAAGGCAAAACGGGTATACCGATAAGTTCAACTACAACCGCAATAAATACGCCTGTAAATACCAAAGGCCAAGGAAGGTCTCCGCCCATAACACCCTCGGTTATAAGCTTCATAAGTGTAGCCTGAGGAGCTGCGAGCTCATCAGAGCCAAAGCCCCAAGCGCTATTTAATAAGTAAAGAGTACCGCCAATGGCTAAAGCGGAAGCAACTACACCGAAACATTCACCAATTTGTTGTTTCTTAGGGGTTGCACCTAAAAGATAGCCTGTTTTAAGGTCTTGTGATGTGTCGCCTGCGATAGCTGCAACGATACAAATCACAGAACCGATAGCGATAGCACTGCACATACCCTTAATACCGGTCATACCAGTGAACTTCAAAATCAAGGTTGAGATTAAAAGTGTAGCTATAGCCATACCGGAAACAGGGTTATTACTACTTCCAACCAAGCCTACCATACGTGAAGAAACGGTTGCAAAGAAGAAACCGAAAATAACAATCAAAATTGCACCAATTGGATTTACAGGTATTGCGGGAACAAGCCAAATTAACAACGCTAAAAGTAAAATCGCAATAAGAACTATCTTCATACTTAAGTCTTTATCAGTACGCAAAGAACCTGTGCTGTTAGCGCCACCGAGATTTTTCATAGCGCCGCTAAAGGTCTTAATAATTAAAGGCAATGACTTGATAAGGCTTATAATACCGCCTGCAGCGAGTGCACCTGCGCCGATATAACGAATATAGCTTCCCCAAATACCGCCTGCTCCACTCTCAGCATAAATTTCACCAATTGTTGCATCTACACTCGGATAAAGAACGCTGTTTTCACCGAAGAGAACGATTAGAGGAATGAGTACTAACCAAGCTAAAACGCCGCCTGAAAACATATATGATGATATCTTTGCACCGCAAATGTAACCGACACTCATAACAGCGGGATAAATTTGTGTTCCAATTTCACCGGCAAAACCTTTGACTCTGCCGGAAATTTCTCCGGAAACCACCTTTAATCCGTCAATTAAAAACTTGAACAATGCTGCAAATCCCATACCGGCGAATACGGTAGAGGCATTTGCACCACCTTCTTCACCTGCTAAAAGAACCTCTGCACAAGCAGTTCCTTCAGGATAAGGAAGAATGTTGTGTTCTTTAACGATTAAAGCGTTTCTTAAAGGTATCATAAAGAATACACCTAAAAGGCCGCCTATTAAAGCAATAAGAGTGATTTCCAAAAGACTGGGGTTGTCAGTCTTTCCTTCACTTGCCCATATAAATAATGTTGGCAATGTGAAAATAGCGCCTGCGGCCAATGATTCACCCGCAGAACCGATGGTTTGTACCATATTGCTTTCCAAAATTGAGTTTCTACGCAATAAAATGCGGATAACACCCATAGCAATAACTGCCGCGGGTATTGAAGCAGAAACAGTCATACCAACGCGAAGTCCGAGATAAGCGTTTGCTGCACCGAATACAACCGCCAAGATAACACCCATAACTATCGAAGTGATAGTAAGTTCGGGGGTAACCTTTTCAGCGGGGATATAAGGTTTAAATTCGTTTTTGTTTTCCATATTATCTCCATTCTACCCTTTTCGGGAAATAAAATACCCGATTATTTTACCATAAATGTTATACAAAAGCAAGAAAAATTTAGTCGGTTAAAGTCGTTTTAAAACCTTTAACAAGAGTTTATAAAACTTTTCAGTCGAAGATATACTTAACCTTTCGTTAATAGTATGCACATCATACATCTGTGGTCCCACCGCAATAGCTGTAAGCCCTTCAATACGCGAATCAAAGACACCACATTCAAGTCCTGCGTGAATTGCTTTGATTTTAGGTGTAAATCCATAATGTTCAGTAAAACAATCGATATATACTTCTTGTAACTTAGAATCAGTTTTGTATTCCCAAGGCGGATAATGCCCAAATGAGTCACAAGATGCCTCTAGCAATTTCCCTAAAGAAGCAAGGCGTTCTTCAAGATATTTCATTGCAGACAATTTATTGCTTCTTAATGCAAATTGGAAAGATATTGTTTGCTCATCAGATTTCAAGATACCAAGATTTAAAGATGTTTCAACAAGCCCCTCAATTTCTGCACTCATATTAATAATTCCATTGGGTGCATTCAGTAACATAAATATTATTTTTTCAGTAAGTGATTTTGAAAATCCAGAATTGAAATCACTTTCAAGCGAAATATCAAAATAAAAATCAGGCTCTCTTGCAGAAATTTCAGTTTTAATCAAATTCAGATAATCACTAGCAATTGTTATAAAATTTTGATTCTTTGTAACAAGAGTTATTTTACATTCAGTAGTAATGGCGTTACATTTATCACCGCC
>JAZONB010000047.1:0-25819 GCA_045654305.1 Acutalibacteraceae bacterium
GCACGCTTAGCAAGAACTATAACACCTGAGTCAACAGCTGCCTTATATTCCATACCGGTAGCAACAATCGGGTTTTCGGGTTTAAGAAGCGGAACAGCCTGCTTCTGCATGTTTGAACCCATGAGCGCACGGTTGGTATCGTCATTCTCAAGGAAGGGTATCATAGCGGTAGCAACAGATACAACCATCTTAGGAGAAACGTCCATAAACTCTGCACGGTTTGGTTCGATTTCCTGGAAGCTCTCACGGTAACGGGCGTTAACACGCTTATTAATAAAGTAACCGTTTTCATCTAAAGGCTCGTTAGCCTGAGCTACATAATAATCGTCCTCTTCGTCAGCAGCCATATACTGCACCTCATCGAGAACCTTACCTGTAGCACTGTCAACCTTGCGGAATGGGGTTTCAATGAAACCGTACTTATTAATCTTAGCAAATGTTGCAAGGTAAGAAATAAGACCGATGTTAGGACCTTCAGGAGTCTCGATAGGACACATACGTCCATAGTGGGTGTAGTGAACGTCACGCACTTCGAATGATGCTCTGTCTCTTGACAAACCGCCGGGACCGAGAGCCGACAAACGACGCTTATGGGTAAGCTCGGACAATGGGTTTGTCTGGTCCATAAACTGTGACAACGGAGAAGAACCGAAGAACTCTTTAATAGCCGCAACTACAGGACGGATATTGATAAGAGACTGAGGTGTTATGCTGTCGGGGTCCTGTGACTGTAAAGTCATCTTTTCACGAACAACCCTCTCCATACGGGAAATACCGATTCTGAACTGATTCTGTAATAACTCACCAACAGAACGAATACGACGGTTTCCTAAATGGTCGATATCATCTATGCAACCTACATTATGGGGTAATCCTAAGAAATAGCTGACCGATGCAAATATATCATCAACAACGATGTGCTTAGGAATAAGAACATCTGCCGAGTTAATAACAGCCTCGATAAGCTCCTCTTTGGAGTTTGTTGTATCCAAAAGTTCCTTTAACGCCGCAAAGGAAACCTTTTCGTATATGCCTTGTTTTTCGAGGTCATTCAATTCTTCTTCAGAAAGCTCAACGAAATCGCCAAGATTTACCATTCCGTTAGAAAGAACCTTAACCTCGCTAACCTTACCCTCGAAATCCACCACATTAATGTAAACCTCGTTTACACCCTTGGATTCGATAAGATTTGCCAAGTCTCTTGAAACATTAGTATCTGCATCTGCCAAAATTTCACCCGTCATTGGGTCTACAACAGGGCGTGACAAAACAGCGTCCTTAATACGGGCGGCAATGCTTAACTTTTTATTGTACTTATATCTACCTACAGGTGATATGTCATAACGGTGAGCATCAAAGAACAATTGCTCTAAATAGCTCTGCGCTCCCTCGATAGTAACAGGCTCACTTGGACGCAGTTTTTTATAAACCTCAACCAAAGCTTCCTCTACACTCTTTGTATCGTCAGCCTCTAAAGTAGCGGCAAGACGCTCGTCCTCACCGAAAACCTGACGAATTTGGTCATTGGTGGCAAGACCTAACGCACGGATAAAGGTAGTTAAGGGAAGCTTACGGTTTTTATCTATTCTTACATATAAAACATCGTTAACGGAAGTTTCATATTCAAGCCAAGCACCACGGTTAGGAATAATCGTGGAGGAAAACAATCTTTTACCGGTCTTTTCATCAACCTTTTCAGCAAAATAAACACCGGGAGAACGAACAAGCTGTGAAACAATAGCACGCTCAGCTCCGTTGATTACAAAGGTGCCGGATTCGGTCATCAAGGGGAAATCTCCCATTGAAACTTCGCTTTCCTTAATTTCGCCTGTTTCATTGTTCACAAGGCGGGCAGTCACCTTTAAAGGTGCCGCATAGGTGGTGTCACGGGATTTACATTCTGCAACATCGTACTTCGGCTTATCGTCAAAACGATAGTCGATAAAGCTTAATTGCAAATTTCCGCTGTAGTCGGTTATAGCCGACATGTCACGGAATACTTCCTTAAGACCCTCCTCTACAAACCATTTGTACGAGTCCTTCTGAATTTCAATGAGGTTAGGCATATCAATAACTTCATTGATTTTCGAAAAGGTCATACGGGTATTGTTGCCCATTGTTACAGGCTTTACCATTGAAGTTGACTCCATAGGTATACAATCACTCCTCCGTAGATTTTAAGGCTTTAGTGCCTTTTATATATCCTCGATAATCGGGATTTTTTGCACCGCTTTCGACCTTAAATTACAAGGCTCGACCGTCAATAGGTGCACAATATCCCATCATCATCAGTAATAAGTTATTATATATTAAATCAAATCAATAGTCAAGCACTTTTTTGAATTTTTTTATTTTTTTCGCAATACCCTTTAAAACTGAAAAGCCCTGACTTTTCGTCAGGGCTTTTACACTTAGTTGGGCAAATATTTTTTAGCGTACACTTTATACTGTTCTTTGTAGTATGAACTTTCTTTTTTAACAGCGCTTAATGATGCGTGAAGATTAAGATTTACATCCTTCGCATCTATAACACAGCCCGCTATATTTGAACAGTGGTCAGACGTGCGTTCAATATTGGTGAGAATATCCGACCAAACAAAGCCTGTTTCGATACTACAAGCGCCCTGTTGCAAACGAACAATATGTCCATTTCTCATCATATCTTTAAGTTCATCTACAACCTGTTCTAACGGTTCAACCATTGCGGCAGCAGTAAGATTATTATTTACAAACGCCATATATGAAAGGTCTAATATTTCCTCTAATGCGCAACAGATATTTTTAAGTTCTGCGTTAGCAGTATCAGACAAGGTTATTCCCTTATCCCTCATTTCCTCAGCAGAATCAATAATATTTACTGCGTGGTCGGAAATTCTTTCGAGGTCACCGATAATTTTAAGAAGCTTTGCGGCCTCGGCACTATGATGGTCGCTGATTTTATTTACACTGAGCTTTACAAGATATGTGCCAAGCAAGTCCTCATATTTATCTGTTTTGCCCTCGGCTTTGCGCACGCTTTCGGCTATCTCCTCAGAGAATTCATTAAGACACTTCAAGCTGTCCTTCATAGCGCCTATAGAAATCTCAGCCATTTTAACAACCTTGTCGTGGCAAAGCTCTAACGCTATCGCCGGGGTTGCTAACAAACGCTCGTCAAGAGTAGTTATACTGTCAGGTTCCTCGGTTTCGGGAACTAAAATATATGCAAGTTTTTCAAGAAGCGCTGACATCGGCAACAACAAAATTGTACAAGCGATATTAAACAAAGAGTGCGAAACAGCTATGCCCGCCATAGTTGCCGGTGCATCGAACAAAGCAGGCGCCACGGTGTATTTTACAATACTGAACGCTGTCAGCCAAACAATTGTACCTATTACATTAAACGAAAGGTGAACAAAAGCGGTACGCTTAGCGTTTCGGTTTGTACCCACAGATGATAGTATAGCTGTAATACAAGTTCCTATGTTTTGTCCCATTATAATAGGTATAGCCGCTCCGTAGGGCACAGCACCCGTCATAGCGAGAGCCTGAAGAATACCGACAGAAGCAGAGCTTGACTGTATAACCGCAGTCAGAACCGCACCCGCAAGCATACCTAAAATCGGATTTTTGAACATTAAAAATATATTTGTAAATGCGGGAATATCAGCAAGACCCGAAACCGAGTCGCTCATAATATCCATACCAAACATCAGAACCGCAAAGCCTAAAAATATAGTTCCTGTATCCTTTGTCTTGTTTTTCTTGCAAAACATATACATTATAACACCTATAAGAGCTAATACAGGTGTGAATGACATAGGCTTTAGCAATTGTACTACAATATTATCTCCGCTGATACCGCCAAGAGATAAAATCCATGAAGTTACTGTGGTACCGATATTAGCACCCATTATAACATTGATAGCCTGTTTCAATGTCATAAGTCCCGAGTTTACAAAACCTACTACCATAACCGTTGTGGCAGATGAACTTTGAATTACGGCCGTAACGCCCATACCTGTAAAAAGTCCTGCGAATTTATTTGTTGTAAGTTTAGCAAGTATTGATTCCAGTTTTCCGCCTGCTCGGCGTTCAAGCGCATCGCCCATAATATTCATACCGAATAAAAATAAGCACAAGCCGCCGACCATTGTAAGCAAATCGAATAAATCCATTTCTTTCTCCTTTTTTTGAAATCTATTACCTATATAACACACAGAAAATTCTTTGTCAATAATAGCCAAGCGAATTTAAAAAATATCTAAAATAATTCCAAATAAATACATAAATCAGAAAATTGCATTTAGTAAAAACGCAAAAATACATGTATACATATATTCATTTTTCACCTTTTTTCTAAAAAAACATTGATTAAAGGAATAAAAAATGATAAAATATTCATTGTAATTTCCCTCAAGGAGTGACAAGAATGATTAGAATAGGAATCGTTGGCTACGGTAATTTAGGAAGAGGTGCCGAAAGCGCTATTATGCAAAATCCCGATACTCAGCTTTACGGTGTGTTCTCACGCCGTGACCCCAAAACCGTAAAAACCCTGACATGTGCCAATGTTTATAAGCTTGATGATATACTGAATCATAAAGATAATATTGATGTCCTCATTATTTGCGGCGGCTCCGCAACCGACCTACCCGTTCAAACACCCGAGCTTGCCGAGCATTTTAATGTTGTGGACAGCTTTGATACCCACGCTAAAATACCCGAGCATTTTGCCAAGGTTGACGCCCAAGCCAAAAAGGGCGGTAATATCGCTATGATTTCGGTTGGTTGGGACCCGGGTATGTTCTCTCTTAACCGACTTTATGCAGAGGCCGTTTTGCCTGACGGCAAGGATTATACCTTCTGGGGCAAGGGTGTAAGTCAGGGACACTCCGATGCAATAAGAAGAATTGACGGCGTTATAGACGCCCGTCAGTACACCATACCCGTTGACAATGCGGTTGAAGCCGTAAGAAACGGCGAAAACCCCGAGCTTACAACAAGACAAAAACACACCCGCCTTTGCTTCGTGGTTGCCGAAGAAGGAGCCGACAAAGCAATAATAGAAAAAGAAATTGTAACTATGCCTAACTATTTTGCAGATTACGATACCACAGTTAACTTCATTTCTGCCGAGGAAATGAAGCGTGACCATAGCGGTATTCCTCACGGAGGTATGGTTATAAGAAGTGGCAAAACGGGGCTTAATAAAGAAAACACCCATATAATTGAGTACAGTTTAAAACTTGACTCTAATCCCGAGTTCACTTCATCTGTAATAGTAGCCTACGCCAGAGCAGCTGTAAGGCTTCAAAAAGAAGGTGGGGCAGGCTGTAAAACCGTTTTCGATGTTCCGCCCGCATATCTTTCCCCTAAACCGATCGAAGAATTAAGAAAAAATTTACTTTAAATTTAACCCGCCGAGATTCATCGGCGGTTTTTTGCTAGCTTATTTTAAGTTTAAGTCTTAATTTATCGCTTATCATAGCAATAAACTCGCTGTTTGTCGGCTTTCCCCTCTCATTTTGGATTGTATAACCAAAGTATGAATTAAGTACATCAATATCTCCCCTGTCCCATGCTACCTCAATAGCGTGCCGTATTGCACGCTCAACACGAGAAGCTGTTGTGCTGTGTTTCTTTGCAACAGTCGGATATAAAAGCTTGGTAACAGAATTTATAATATCGCTGTTTTTTATTGAAAGAATTATTGCTTCTCTTAAGTAATGGTATCCTTTTATATGTGCAGGTACTCCGATTTGATGAATAATATCGGTTATCATCATCTCTAATTGGGTATCGGTAACGACATTATCTCTAACCACTAAAGGTGATTTTTCATTTTTCCAACCCGAAAGCTGAATAATCCGTTCTGCGACCGTGTTAATGTCAAAGGGTTTTAAAAAATAATATTCTACCCCTGCATCAATAAGTTCTTTTTCAAGTCTGCCGTTGTCAAAAGCGGACATTGCTATTACCATCGGTTTGTTTTTAATGTTGCTTGCTTTAATGCCTTTCATAACCCCTAATATATCAAGGTTCGGCATAAATACATCAGCCAAAACAATGTCGGGCATTTCTGTTTTTACCATATCCAACAGCTTCGCACCGTCTTTTGCACAAAGTGACACCCTCATACCGTACGCCTTAAAGGTTTTAGCACAATTCTCGCCTAATTCTGACGAATCGTCAGCAACTACAATTTTCAACTGTTTTTCCATAACTTTCTTTCTCCTTGGTTTGATTTTTACATATATTACCATATACGAACAGAAATTGCAAGCATTTCTACAAAAAGCATAACGAAATTTTAGATAACTACATAATTCTCCCTCTTGCAACAAATTACGACATACCCATTCGTTCAAAAGAGACAATTAAAGCGAACGCAATATAATATAAGGTTGATTTATATTTTGTATGTGATAAAATATTTTCAAAGGAGAATGAAAATGTACAACTCACTAAATGATTTTTTAAAGAAAGAATTCGGTTGTAAAATATATAAATTAGCTCTTTCGGCTGTCACAACCTGCCCTAATAGAGATGGAACAGTCGGACATAACGGATGTATTTTTTGCGGTGAAGAAGGCTCGGGAAATTTCGCTACACCCTGCAGTATGTCTGCAACCGAACAGATAGAAGAAGCGAAGCTTAGAATTAAAAACAAAACAAATGCCACTAAATTTATAGCGTATTTTCAAAGCTTTACAAATACCTACGCCCCCATTGATTACTTAGAAAAGATTTTTACCGAAGCGATACTTCACCCCGATGTTGTTATTTTATCAATAGCCACCCGACCCGACTGCTTACAACCCGAAGTTTTAGACCTACTTAAACGTCTTGATGAAATAAAACCTGTATGGGTAGAATTGGGACTTCAAACCATTCACGACAGCACCGCCGAATATATAAGACGTGGGTATTCCTTGTGTGTATATGACACGGCGATTAAAAAATTAAAGCAAATCGGCGTTAAGGTTATAACCCATATGATTATAGGTCTGCCTTTCGAAACAGAAGATATGATAGTCCAAACCGCAAAATATATCGGAGAATCGGGTGCCGACGGAATAAAGCTTCAGCTTTTGCATGTTTTAAGCGGAACCGACCTTGAAAAAGATTTTTTGTCGGGTAAATTCGAATGCCTTTCATTAGAGGAGTACACAAAGATATTAAAAAAATGCCTTGCCGTTCTTCCAAAAGATATAGTCGTACACCGCATCACAGGTGACGGCGACAAGAAAAAATTAGTAGCGCCTTTATGGAGCGGAAATAAAAAGCACGTTCTTAACTACATAAACGCTGAGCTGAAAAAATAAAAAAAGAGCCTTGGCACGCAAAAAGCGTGTCGAGGCTCTCGATTAGTGAGGGCGGTCATAATCTGTTTTGTGACGCGAGGTTAAAATTATAAAAAAGAAGAACCTCAGCACGCGAATTGCGTGTCGAGGCTCTCGACTGGTGCGAGTGACGGGACTTGAACCCGTACGTCGTGGACACACGCCCCTCAAACGTGCCTGTCTGCCTATTCCAGCACACTCGCAAATATTAGGCTCTTTTTCAGTGAGCCTAAACATTATATCAAAGCGTACGATAAAAGTCAACACCGAATTTTAAAAAAATCCGACTTTTTCTAAAATTCTTTTTTCTCCAACAGTTTGCGGTAACCGTTGCCAAACAGTTCTTCGGCAAACCATACATTTTCCACAGTATAGCGTTTGCCGTTAAGATAGTTGAGCGCTCCCGCATCTGTCTTAAAATCAAACTTTAAGCTATATGAATAAAGAGCCTGCTTATCAAATCCCATTTTTCTGTCCTTGGCAGATTTGTTGTACTTTCCCTCTCCCAAAAGCGGATGACCGATGGACGCCATATGAGCTCTTATTTGGTGTGTCCTACCCGTCAGCAATTCGATTTCCACCAATGACAAGCCGTTTTTGCTCTCCAAAACACGATACTTTGTTTTAATGGTCTTAGCGTCCCCAGTTTTAGAATTTTTAAGATAAACCTGATTTTTGCTTTCGTTTTTCTCCAGAAATCCCTCAAGCGTATCGCTTTTTTTAGCAGGAATACCGTGTACAACCGCTAAATAACGCTTATCCATTTCTCGGTACTTAATTTTGTCACACAGAATTCTTAATGCTTCGGCATTTTTGGCGGCTATCACAATTCCGCCTGTGTTACGGTCGATACGGTTAGCCAAAGCAGGAGCAAAGCTGTGTTCACTCTGAGGGTCATACTCCCCCTTTTTATATAAGTAGTTCTGAATTCTGTCAATCAGAGTGTTTGTATACTCATTTTTATCGGGATGAACTAAAACGCCTTGCTTTTTATCTACAAGAAGTATGTTTTCATCCTCATAAACTACATCAATATTAGCCGACGCCGTAAGGAATGAATACTTAGGTTTAACCTCGGTAAAAAACTCATCGCTGATATATGCAGATACAACATCACCCTCGTTAAGTCGGGTGCTGATTTCCCCTCTCTTGCCGTTAATCTTTATCCGCTTTGTGCGGATGTACTTAAACATAAGTGAAGTGGGTAATGTAGGGCAAACCTTAACAATAAATTTATCGAGTCTTAGTCCCGAATCATTTTTAGTTATAAAAAATTCTTTCATTTGTACCGACCTACTTGAAAATAGTTGATATTTATAATATAATGTTGATTATCAGTTAAAGTGAGGTGAAATAACAGTGAAAAATTCCAATCCACATGAAGGACATCGCCAGCGTGTTCGCAAAGAGTTTTTAGAAAACGGATTTTCGAATGCCACGCCGCCACACAAAATTTTGGAGTTGCTGTTATTTTACGGTATTCCGCGAAAGGACACCAACGAAATCGCACATAAACTGCTCGACCATTTTGGTTCTCTTGCAGCCGTGTTTGAGGCTTCTCCAAAAGATTTAATGAAAATCGAGGGTATGGGTGAAAGCTCAGCTGTACTTATAAATATGCTTCTTCCCCTTTTCAGAATTTACGAAAGCAGTAAAGCTATTAAAGGAAAGAACTTTCACAATATGGACGATGTCTGCGATTTCATACTGAAGAAATACATTGGTTTTAAAAAAGAAATTTTTGCCGTTACCACATTTAACAACCGAGGCGAAATCATAGCCTTTGACACACTGAACTCGGGTGATAATGCCTCTGTCGGAGTATCGACCAGAAGCGTTATCGAAAAGGTTATTGAACGAAACGCCGTAAGCGTTGTTATTTCTCATAATCATCCGATAGGTCACGCTCTGCCTAGCATTGATGATATAGCTACAACACAAAGAATTCAAAACGTATTGCAGAATATGGGAATTCGTCTTTTAGACCACATAATCGTATCTAATGAAGATGATGACTGTATATCTATGGCTCAAACAGAAGATTTTCAGTATATTTTCAAATAAATCAGGACCTTTCAGTCCTGATTTATTATTTTAAAGTAATATTTCCTGTTACTCGGCGGAAAATCTGTCAAAACACCGTATTCGGGGTCATAAAACACACCGTCACAGTAAAGTGACCAATGCCAGCATTTAGGAGTTTCAAGGCTTAAAAAACAAAGCCTTGGTAACTCCTCTTTTTTTGTTACGGAAATTCTTTGCTTTTCGCAAGTGAAACCAAAGGTTTCAAGGCACAAAAACATTTCCTTTAGCGTGGTTTCCTTTTCATTATTTAAAAAGGCTACAATTTCTTCCACGCTTTTACCCGTCACCATAGAAAGCACTGCTTGACCGCATTGTAAAGGTGTGGGCTCGAAGATATGAGTTATTTTCATCGTGTCACCTTGAAAGGAATATAAGCAATACCGAAATATCCGCAGGGCTAACCCCAGAAATACGAGATGCCTGACCGATATTCGCAGGTTTTATTTTTTTAAGCTTTTCTACTGCTTCCAAACGAAGCCCGTAAACATCATCGTAATTAATATCCTCTGGGATTGTCTTCTTCTCAAGCCTTAGCATTTCATTAACCTGAGCACGCTGACGGGTGATATACCCCTCATATTTAACCTCAGTCTCAACCTTTTCTCTTACACTTCTTGGCAGTTCCGGTCTTTCCTTATCAAAGGGAGCCAACATATCGTACCCTAGTTGCGGTCTTTTAACAAGGTCAGCAAGCCTCATACCCGTAGTCATAGGAGCCGTTTCTTTTTCTACTAAAAGGGCGTTTAACTCCTCACTCGGTGGTAAAAAGGTAGTGTTGATTCTTTCGATTTCCTTTTCCTTTTGCTCTCGCCTAATCAGAAAATCATTATAGGTATCTTCATCTATAAGACCTAATTTATGACCTATAGGCATTAGTCTCTCGTCCGCATTGTCTTGTCTGAGCAAGAGTCGGTACTCACTGCGAGATGTCATCATTCTATAAGGGTCCATACAACCCTTTGTAACCAAGTCATCGATAAGAGTGCCGATATATGACGAGGAACGTGACAAAATAAGCGGCTCTTCACCCTTGATTTTAAGTGCGGCGTTAATACCCGCCACAAGTCCTTGTGCGGCAGCCTCCTCGTAACCCGATGAGCCGTTGAACTGGCCCGCACCGTAAAGACCGTCAAGCCCTTTCATTTCGAGAGTAGCTGTTAAGAATATCGGGTCTACACAGGTATATTCAATAGCATAAGCGTTACGCATTATTTTAACATTTTTAAGGCAAGGAATAGTCTTGTAAAGGCTTATCTGCACCTCTTCGGGAAGTGATGATGATAGACCTTGCAAATACATTTCCTCTGTGTTTTCACCGCAAGGCTCAATAAAAAATTGATGACGGGGTTTATCGGCAAAGCGAACGACCTTGTCCTCGATACTTGGGCAATATCTAGGTCCCACACCCTCGATTTCGCCCGCATAAAGCGGTGAACGGTTAAGATTTTCCAAGATGACACGCTTGGTTTCATCATTGGTATATGAAATATGGCAGACCACCTTATTTTCGGGGTCCTCTTTAGTAGTGTAACTGAAAGGAACGGTTAATTCGTCACCCTCTTGTACCTCCAGCTGAGAAAAATCGATGCTGTCCCTTGAAACACGGGCAGGTGTTCCCGTTTTGAAACGGCGAAGAGGCACACCCATTTTTCTCAAACAGTCCGACAGTCCCACCGTAGCAAAACTGCCGTCAGGACCTGAAGCGTAGTTGACTTCACCCACGTAAATTCTACCGTCCATAAATGTGCCGGTAGCAATAATTACCGCTTTTGAAACAAATTCTGCTCCTAAAGAAGTAACACAGTGCCAAAGCTCTTTTTCCTTGTAAAGCTCAACTATTTCACATTGTTTAACATCTAAATTTTCCTGTTTTTCAACTGTATGCTTCATATAACCGCTGTAAGCTCTACGGTCAATTTGCGCGCGAAGCGAATGAACAGCAGGACCCTTACCTAAATTAAGCATACGGCTTTGCAATGTGAATTTATCTGCCGCTTTACCCATTTCACCGCCCAAGGCATCAAGTTCTCTTACAAGATGCCCCTTAGCAGTACCACCGATTGACGGATTACAAGGCATATTGCCTATCCAATCAAGGCTGACCGTAAACATTATAGTTTTTAAGCCTAAGCGTGCGGGGGCTAAAGCCGCCTCAATTCCGGCATGACCGCCGCCTATAACGGCAACGTCATACTCACCGGCAAAATACTTTTTTATAGACATTTTTTCACTCTTTTATTTGCGTAGTAATTTCTGTTGACGAATATCCTGACCTAAAAATTTGTTAGCGTTGTAATTTCCTATAAGGCGTGATGCAATTCTCGGAGAATATCTTTCCTCGATTTCTTTCATAGACAAATTGGTGTTTATAATGGTCGGTTTTCCACTTAAAATTCTTGTGTTTATTAAATTATAGAGCACCGATTTTGTAAAAGCGGTTGCCATTTCTGCACCTAAATCATCGATTACTAAAAGGTCGCAGTTAAGCATTGTATCATAAGTGCCCTTGTTTTCTCCCGAAAACTTTTCATTTTCTACTGCCGAGAAAAGATTTTCAGCCGAGCCGTACACAGGCATAAACCCTTTTTCGATAACTCCGCCTACAATAGCTAAGGTGAGATGAGTTTTACCAAGCCCCACACCGCCCATGAACAATAAATTTTCGGAAGATGCACTGAAGCCGATGACATATTCACGGCACAGTTTTAAAACAGCCGTCATTCTTCGGCGTGGATTTGCACCGTTTTCATCTGTCTTGTCGCTATAAAAATTCAAATCAAAGTTTTCGAATTTGCAAGTATCAAGCGGCATTTCTTTGGAAAGCTCTGCTGCCATAATTCGAGAAGCCTCTTTTTTTATGCAGTCGCAGATTTTTCCCGATACATAGCCTGTATCTTTACACAAATCACAATCATATTTCTCGGACGGAATTTTAGCTTTTTTAAGAATTTCCTTTTTCTGCTTTGACAAAAATTTAGACTCATCTTTTATAGCCTTTAGTTCTGCCTTGTTGCCCGAAAGGGTAGTGATAACAAGCTTTGCGCCCAGGGCTTTAAGCCGAGCTTCAATTTTTCCGAGCACAGGCTCGCTTTCATACAAAGCAGAAAGCAGCATTTCCCTCTCGCGATTTCTCTTATTCACTTTTTCCTTTTTTTCTAGGAAGGCTTTTGCATAGGTATATTCTCTTGTTACCATTCTTTATCAGTCCTTAGCGTTAATCATCTTTTCATAAAGGTCAATATCGTAGGAAGCAAAATCTTGCTTTTTGGGTTTGCCCGTTATGTCTTCGGGTTTCTCATAACCCTCGTTATGCCAATTCTCGATAATCTTAGCAACATACGGGAAAGAAAACTTTGATTTTTTATCTACACATTCATCATAAGCAAGGCTTAGCATTTCCTTGGAAATTTTCCACTCACTAATCCATTTTTCTGCCGTTTCGCTTTCCTTTTTGCTGGGTTTTCTTCTTTCAAGTCCAAAGGCGGAGCAAACAATCGCCCAACACTTGTCCTGTAAATCTCTTTTATGCATTTCAGTATCAGCGTCGGCAATATTGTCAATACCTTTGTCCGCCAAATCAAGACATACACTTTCGATAAAGCGTATATTCCCCTTGTCTTTTGTTATAGCATACTGAACAACAAGGAGTATCACCGAAACATCAAGTCCTTGGTCATCATAAAGCCAAACAAGGGTGCGTGCCTCGTTATCCTTTAAATTTCTTGCAAAGCGCTTCTGAGCCTCACATAAAAGATACTGAATTTTACTATCCTCGGTGCTTCTTTTCGCAATGTCACGACGGGACGGTTTTTCATTGAGTTTAACCGCCGTTTTTTTCTCATTCATAGCATCTTGCAAAGGTGCATTTTTAGGCAGAATTATTCCGGCGTCTGCCCAATAAAGCAACGCCTCTTTTACATCGTATTCACTCAAACCGCATTCCTTTGCGATTACACTTTCTTCGGGGTCGTCAGCCAAATTGCGAAGCACATAAAGCAAAACCTTTATATGCTGTGGACTTGATAGCTTAAAATAGCGGTCCACAACCGAATTGGGCACTGTAAACACACCCGAAAGCGATGACGGATTTATGTAGTAATTCATATTCTGCTCCATTTTTTAAGATACAGAATCATTATATCATACATAACCGCTTTTTGTAAATAGGTGAAATTGAAAACGCTTGGAAGAAACCCAAGCGTTCATCAATCAGTTATTTTTTTCGGGTGTGAAACCTAAATCCTCAAGCTCTGTAACAGCAGTCGCAAGACAATGCTCGCAACCGTCAACCGTTACGGTTTTGCTATCAAGGTCAACGGTAAAATTAATACCCACTTCTGTTAAGGCATTATTAATTCTTTTAACGCAATTTTCACAGTGCATGTCAGCAACTGAAATTTTGTATGTCATATTCATATCTCCTTAAAGTTTTTTAAACCTAAGTCTCAAAGCATTTCCTACTACAAAAACCGAACTCAAAGACATTGCAAGTCCTGCCAGCATAGGCGAAAGTAAAATTTCCGAAAACGGATACAATACCCCCGCCGCAACGGGAATACAAACCGCATTATAGCAAAACGCCCAAAACAGATTTTCTTTAATATTTTTAATGGTAAAACGGCTCAAATTAATTGCCCTCGAAACATCAGCAGGGTCGCTTTTCATTAATACGATATCAGCCGACTCAATAGCAATATCACTTCCGTTTTCACAGGCGCAACCTACATCCGCTTGCGCCAATGCCGGAGCATCGTTAATTCCGTCACCCATCATCAACACAGCGCCGAATTTAGCTTTTAGGTTTTCTATTATTTCAGCTTTTTGAGTGGGTAAAACCTCGGCATAAACCTCGTCAATACCAAGCTCATCGGCAATATGATTAGCGCAAAGGGCATTGTCTCCCGACAGCATAACTGTCCTGACACCTGCTTGTTTTAATCTTGCAACCGCCTCTTTCGAGGTAGGTTTAAGACTGTCGGCAACCGCAATTAAACCTAAATATTCTCCGTTTTCGGCAACAAAAACAAGTGACTTGCCCTGTGAGGCTAATTTTTGTACCTCGTCGTCCTCTATAGCAATTCCGTTTTTTTCTAATAGTTCTTTGTTTCCAATTAAAATTGTTTTGTCTGACACAGTACAACTCATACCCATTCCCGAAAATGTCACTACATTTTCAGCCGCCTCGGTGGTTATACCTTTGCGATTATTATACTCTAAAATTGCCTTTGCAATAGGATGAGCCGAGGCTTGCTCCCCGTAATTTGCGGCAATAAGAAGCCTTTTTTTATCACTCGCTACAACATCTGTCACTTTTGGACTTCCAAGGGTCAAAGTACCTGTTTTATCAAAGACAACGGTTTTAATTTTATGCGTAGTTTCCAACACTTCTCCGTTGCGGATAAGTATTCCCTTAGCAGCTCCTAAACCTGTTCCAACCATAATGGCAGTTGGTGTGGCAAGTCCTAACGAGCAAGGACACGCAATAACTAAAACACTTGTGAAAATTTTCAAAACAAATGAAATTTCTTTTCCTACCAATAGCCAAATCACAGCAGACAGAACAGCCACCGCCAAAACAACAGGGACAAATATACCGGCAACCTTATCGGCTGTTGCAGCTATCGGAGCCTTTTTGCTGCTTGCTTCTTCCACAAACCTTATAATTTTTGAAAGCGTAGTATCCTCTCCACAATGGGTAACCTTAACAAGGATATAGCCTGTAAGATTAAGTGTTCCGCCCGTCACGCTGTCGCCCGTCTTTTTTTCTAGAGGCATACTCTCCCCCGTCAGCATTGATTCATCCAAAAAGGTTTCGCCGCTGATAATTACACCGTCCAACGGGATTTTATCCCCCGCCTTTACTACAACTATATCACCAACCGCTACTTTTTCGGTAGGAATAGCAACATCCTTTTCATCTCTTCTGACAATTGCCGTTTCAGGAGCTAGTTCCATAAGCTTTTTTATGGCATCAAGCGTCTTATTTTTACTTTTAGCTTCCAAAAATTTACCCAACATCACCAATGTTATGACAACAGCCACGCTTTCATAATAAAGGCTGTGAATAGCGTGAGGATTATAAGATATGGTGTAGGTAACAACAAGGCTGTAAATCAAAGATGCCAAAGCTCCCAATGCAACCAAAGAATCCATATTTGGTCGTCCCTTGAAAAGCAACGGCAAACCCTTAATGAAAAAATTTCTTCCGAAGCAAAGAGCAGGCATACATAAAATCAACTGTATTAAGGCGAAATTGTATGGGTTTTTATCTGGAGCGATGATATTTGGCAATTTAAATCCCTCGAACAGCATAGTTCCCATTGAAATAACAAGCAACAACCCTGTAAAAACGGCACAAATCATTATCGGATATATCGAAGTTTCGTTTTTCTTCTTGAGGTTCTCGGCTTTTTGAGCAAATATTCCAAACCCAGCCTTTTGCACAACACGGAAAATATCTTCTTCGCCGACCTTTGCTGTGTCAAACTTGACCTCCATTTTCCCCGTCAGCAGATTTACATCACACTCTGTAACACCGTCAAGTCGGGAAACGACCTTGTTGACCGATGCCGAACAAGCCGCGCAAGACATTCCTGTTATATTATAAGTTTTAGTTTTCATATTCGCCTCCTCACAGTTAGCCTTTGCTAATTATATCGTTATTTCGCCTTGATTGTCAACCCTGTTTTCGACCTTTAATTCTTTTTTCCGTCCCCCTTAACCGACATTTTTTTAATACACAAAGTGGTAAAATTTTAACTGCGGGGGGTGAAAAAATGGTAGTTTATGCGGATATACTTCTCACCGTTAATTTGATAGTGGATTTCATCCTTTTAAAAATCACCCTGAAAATACTTAAAATCACTCCAAAAACCGTACGGCTTGTACTCGCATCATTTATAGGGGCTCTCTTTTCACTTTACATATTTTTACCGCAGTCTCCCATTTTAATTGAAATTTTGGTGCAATTCTTAATGAGTTGCACACTTGTGCTGATTTGCATAGGTTTCGGTACGCCGAAGCGTTTTTTCAGAAGTGTTTTAACCCTCTTTTGCGTAACATTGATTTACGGCGGAAGTATGATAGCCTTATGGCAGTTATTTAGACCCTCAGGAATGGTGATAAATAACTCTGTAGTCTATTTTAATATTTCCCCTGTGATACTGATTTTAAGTACAGTTTTAGGATATTTTCTGTATATTGTATTTTCTAAAATATTTGCAGTTTCTTCTAAAAGCGCCAAGCGATGTAATATGAACATTTACGCTCTCGGAAAAAGAGTAGGCGTAACAGCGATTATTGATACGGGCAATTCACTTACGGATATTTTTTCAAGCTCCGAAATTATTATTGTTGACTTATCGGTAGCTAAAACCCTTTTTGGTGAAATTAGCATTGAAACCGACCCTCTGCTTGCTACCAGATACCGAACTATCCCCTGCCACACCGTTTCGGGTAACAGCATTATGGATGGTTTTCGCTGTGATATGGGAGAAATTTATTTAGAGGATAAAACAATATCTCTTAGTAATCCTATTATTGCCATTTCAAAAACACCTATTAGGGAAGATTATTCAGCCATACTCAACCCAAAAATTCTTGATTTAGAAGGTAAGAAAAATGAAACTGTTAAAAAGCTTAATATATAAACTGCTCTCTCGTTTAGGACTGATTTCCCCTACATACTACATAAACGGTCCCGAAACTCTACCGCCTCCGTTATCAGCCGATGAGGAAGCAAGGCTTTTGAAGGAAAACACAGAGGAATCACGCAACACGCTTATAGTACATAATCTGAGGCTTGTGGTTTATATTGCAAGAAAGTTTGATAATGTGTCATCGGGAATTGAAGATTTAATTTCCATCGGCACAATCGGTCTTATAAAGGCGGTCAACACCTTTTGCGCCGACCGAAATATCAAGCTTGCAACCTACGCCTCCCGTTGCATAGAAAACGAGATTTTGATGTATCTTCGAAAAAGTTCCAACCAAAAAAATGAAATTTCCATTGACGAACCTCTTAATGTCGACTGGGACGGTAACGAACTTTTGCTGTCAGACATTTTAGGAAGCGAGGGAGACGAGGTTGGCAGAGATGTTGAAATGGAGGACGAGAGGTGTCAGCTTATAGAATTTGTAGGTGAACTTCCCTCCCGCGAAAAACAGATAATGGAAATGCGTTTTGGTATGAACGGATATGAGGAATACACCCAAAGCGAGGTTGCGGATACTCTTGGAATTTCACAGTCATACATATCAAGACTCGAAAAAAGGATAATAGTAAAGCTTAAAAAACAGATCGAAAAAAATGAGGCTTGAATTAAGCCTCGTTTTTTTATAGAATATTAAATAGAGGTGAGCGTATGCCTTATTTAATCTATTTTACAGCAATCAATTTAATTTCAGTAATTGTTTGTGTACTTGATAAACATTATGCCAAAACGCACAAACACCGAATCAGCGAAAGAACCCTTTTTACCCTGTGTTTTCTCGGCGGAAGTGTTGGAATGTATCTTACAATGAAAACAATTCGCCACAAAACACTTCACAAAAGATTTATGATAGGCATACCTCTAATAATCCTTTTTCAGGTCGCTGTTGGATTATTTTTCCTAAAAAATTATTTACTTTAGTTTCGAAATCACATATAATAACTATATGTGATTTTTTATTTGGAGGAATTGTTTTGGCTGACAAAAAACTGATAGTCAAAGGCGCCAATGAAAACAATTTAAAAAATATTGATGTTGAGATTCCAAGGGACAAGTTAGTGGTTTTCACGGGACTTTCGGGAAGCGGTAAATCCTCCCTTGCTTTTGATACTATTTATGCCGAGGGACAACGCAGATACGTTGAGTCTCTGTCTTCCTATGCCCGCCAATTCTTGGGACAGATGGAAAAACCGAATGTTGACAGTATTGAGGGCCTTTCCCCCGCCATATCCATTGACCAAAAAACCACCTCTAAAAACCCTCGTTCCACCGTTGGAACTGTTACCGAAATTTACGATTATTTAAGACTTTTATATGCCCGTGTAGGTGTTCCGCATTGCCCTGTTTGCGGAAAAGAAATAAGTCAGCAAACCACCGACCAAATTGTCGACGTGGTTATGAAACTTGAGAGCGGCACAAAAATTCAGATACTCTCCCCTGTTGTGAAAGCACGCAAGGGCGAGCATACAAAGGAACTTGAGGGACTGCGCAAATCGGGTTACTCAAGGGTGAGAATTGACGGTAATATTTATGATTTATCCGAGGAAATAAAGCTCGAAAAGAATAAAAAACATTTTATTGAGGTTATTGTTGACCGACTTGTAATTAAGGAAGATATTATATCCCGTCTGACCGACAGTATCGAAACCGCTGTTTCATTATCGGGAGGTTTAGCCGCGGTTGATGTTATCGGCGGTGAGGAACTGCAATTTTCCCAGACCTACGCTTGCGATGAGCACGGTATCAGCATACCCGAGCTTACCCCCACAATGTTCTCCTTTAATAACCCAATGGGCGCTTGCCCTGTTTGTATGGGTATCGGCAGTTTTAAGAAGATTGACCCCCGTCTTATTATTAATGATGAGGACAAGTCTCTTTTAGAGGGTTGTATTAAAGCGGCAGGTTGGGGCGTTAACTCTTGGTTTAATCCCGATGCGAGCACTGTGGCACAAATGTACTACGAGGGTGTAGCAAGGCATTGCGGCTTTGATATTAACACCCCTTGGAAAGACATTCCCGAAGAAGGCAAAAACGCCATTTTGCACGGAACAGGTGACACTAAAATTGAACTCCACCGCAACACCGATTTCGGCGGTGGCACATACTACGCTGCTTTTGAGGGTGTTATTAACAACCTTGAAAGGCGTTATAAGGATACTTCAAGTGACTATGCCCGTGCCGAATACGAAAGCTATATGCTCGAAAACCCCTGTCCCGAATGTCATTCAGCAAGACTAAAACCTGAGTATTTAGCCGTAACGGTAGGCGGCAAGAATATCAAGGAATTTTGCGACTTATCTGTAAGTGATGAGTTAAAATTCATTGAAACACTAAAATTCGGCGAGCGTGACAGTATGATTGCCGCTCCCATCTTGAAAGAAATCAAAGAGCGTCTTTCATTTTTACAAAGTGTGGGTCTTGACTACCTTGACCTTTCCCGTTCATCGGGTACTTTATCGGGAGGAGAAAGTCAGCGAATCCGTCTTGCTACGCAAATCGGCTCATCGCTTATGGGAGTTTTGTATATTCTTGACGAGCCAAGCATTGGTCTTCACCAAAGGGATAATGAACGGCTGATTGCCACCCTTAAAAGGCTTCGCGACCTTGGTAATACCGTTATTGTGGTTGAACATGATGAGGACACAATGCGTGCTGCCGACCATATTGTTGATATAGGTCCAGGGGCTGGTATTCACGGCGGTGAAGTTATATTCTCAGGCGACCTTAAATCACTCGAAAAATGCAAAGCCTCTATTACAAGTGACTATTTAACAGGACGCAAGAAAATTCCTGTCCCGAAAGAACGCCGTAAGGGTAACGGCTCATTTATCACCGTTAAGGGAGCAAGTGAGAACAACCTTAAAAACATCAATGTTAAAATTCCGTTAGGCACATTCACCTGTGTTACGGGAGTTTCAGGAAGCGGTAAATCCTCATTTGTTAATGATATTCTCTATAAGGTTTTAGCTAATAGACTTAACAATGCAAAAACCATACCGGGTAAATATAAATCTGTTGAGGGAATTGAACAGTTGGACAAGGTCATCAATATCGACCAATCCCCCATCGGCAGAACTCCCCGTTCAAACCCTGCGACTTATACAGGCGTGTTTACAGATATCCGTGACCTTTTCGCCTCAACAAAGGACGCTAAAATGCACGGATATTCGGCAGGCAGATTCTCCTTTAATGTTAAAGGCGGACGCTGTGAAGCCTGTCAGGGTGACGGTATTTTGAAGATAGAAATGCACTTTTTACCCGATATTTATGTGCCTTGCGAGGTTTGCGGCGGAAGCCGTTATAACCGAGAGACTCTGAGCGTAAAGTACAAGGGCAAGAGCATTTACGATGTACTCGAAATGACGGTTGAGGAGGGTATGTATTTCTTTGAGAGCATACCGAAAATTCAGCGAAAGCTTAAAACCCTTTACGATGTAGGCTTAGGATATATTAAAATAGGTCAACCCGCCACTACCCTTTCGGGCGGTGAGGCTCAGAGAGTGAAGCTCGCTACCGAGCTTTCCAAACGAGGCACGGGAAAAACCATTTATATTTTGGACGAGCCTACAACAGGACTTCACACAGCCGACGTTCACAAGCTCATTGAGGTTTTAGGGCGCTTTGTGGACGCAGGCAACACGGTACTTGTTATTGAACACAATTTAGATGTGATTAAAACAGCCGACCACATAATAGATTTGGGTCCCGAGGGCGGTAACGGCGGCGGTACTGTTGTTTGCAGCGGAACGCCCGAAACCGTAGTCGAGTGCGACAAATCGTATACGGGACAGTTTCTTAAAAAATTGCTGTAAATTCACACATTATTCACCAATATTTATGTGTTTAAATATAGAATAGTAAAATAAGGGGTGAGAAGCGTGTTCGGTTATATAAGAATTTCAAAAGGCGAACTCAAGGTAAAAGAATATGAAATGTACAAGGCGGTCTACTGTTCCCTTTGCAAAAACTTAGGAAAGCATTACGGATTACTTTCCCGTTTAACCCTTAGTTACGATTTCACTTTTTTAGCGCTTCTCAATATGTCCTTGAAGGGCACTTGTACAACCGTAGAGCGTAAAAGATGCGCCTTTAACCCCCTTAAAAAATGTAACTACTGCAAAAACACAGATGACCTACAGTTGCCGTCGGCAGTCGGTATGATTATGCTTTATTACAAAATTTTAGATAACATTGCCGACGAAAAGGGCTTAAAAAAATTTGGATACATTTGTCTTAAACCCATTTTCAAGGGAGCATATAAAAAAGCGTCCAAGCGGTATCCCGATATCAATGATATTGTGACAGAATATATAAACAGTCAGTCCACGCTTGAAAACAAAAACTGTGAGTTTTTGGACGAGGTTGCCGACCCTACCGCCAAAGCATTATCAAAAATATTTGCCCTTTTAAGCGATGATAAAATGCAGAAGATGGTATTAGAGCGCCTTGGCTACTGTATGGGCAGATATATCTATCTTTTAGATGCGGCGGTTGATTTTGAAAGGGACAAAAAGGACAACAAATACAATGTCCTGAAATTCACCTGTGAAACAAATGAGCAGGTAACTGAAAAAATTAAACCTCAGCTTTATTTCTGCATTAACGAGGGCGCTAAGGCATTCGAACTGTTAGACCTTAAAAAAAACAAGGATATATTAGGAAATATCATCTATTTAGGATTAGAAGAAACCTTTAAAAAGGAGTTAAAAATATGAAAGACCCCTATTCCATTTTAGGCGTTAACAAAAACGCCAGCGAAGAAGAAATCAAAAATGCCTATCGAGAGTTAGCAAGAAAGTATCATCCTGACAATTATCAGGATAACCCACTTTCCGAGCTTGCGGCAGAGAAAATGAAAGAGATAAACGAGGCTTATGACGCTATCGTTAACAACCGCAGAGGCAAAAAAAGCTCATATAACGGAAGTTTTTCAGGAAACTCTGCATCATCTTTCCCTGAAATTCGTTCCCTTATATCACAAAACCGTTTAGAGCAAGCTCAAGAGTTGCTTGACGGAATCCCTGTCGGTCAAAGAAATGCAGAATGGTATTTCCTTAACGGCACTGTGCTTCACCGCAGAGGTTGGTTTGACCAGGCATACACCTCATTTGCAACAGCTGCCAGAATGGAACCCGGCAATATGGAATACCGCAACGCTGTCAACCGCGCACAAGCTCAGTCGAATATGGGTTACAACCCCTACAGAAGCTACGGCAACAGCTCAAGCTGTGACTGTTGTACCAATCTGCTTTGTGCCGACTGTCTTTGCGAGTGTATGGGCGGAGACCTTATTCCCTGCTGTTAACTATGAAAAACACCACAAAAATCACATTCAGCGCTATAATGGCGGCTTTAGCGGTTGTATTTATGCTTCTGTCATATTTCCCCTATCTCACCTACGCCATTCCCGCCGTTGCAGGTCTTTTTATAATGGCAGTAGTTATTGAGATAAACTGCAAATGGGCGTTTTTAGCCTATCTATCATCTGCAGTTTTGGTATTTATTTCTGCAGAGCCTGAAAGCCGACTGCTTTATATTTTCTTTTTAGGCTACTACCCCATTTTAAAAGCGCTGATTGAAAAATGGAAAAATTCTGTATTTGAATGGGTTGTTAAAATAGCGGTATTCAATTTATCTGTGCTTTTAATTTATCTGTTCTTTGCAAAGCCGATGGGCATTGATTTTGATGATTTCGGCACACTCGGAAGATACGGCGCATTTATCACATTAGGTGTAGGAAATGTCGCTTTCGTTCTGTATGATATTGCCGTTTCGAGAATGGCTGTAGTTTATATGATGGTTGTAAGACCTAAAATAAAACGAATACTTAAATAACCAAAAACCGCCTATTAAAGGCGGTTTTTTGCAAAATTTTACTTTAATATTGTTATTACAGATGATTTGTGGTAGAATAACTTAGGTGATAAAAATGTTCAGAAAAACTAAAATAGTTTGTACTATAGGGCCCTCAAGCCGAGACGAGGCTACCATTGAAAAAATGTGTAAAGCGGGTATGAATGTTGCCCGTCTTAACTTTTCGCATAACACTCACGCCGACCACGCCGAGCGTATCGCTTCCATTAAAAAGGTGCGTGAAAAACTAAATACCCCCATCGCAATTATGCTTGATACCAAGGGTCCAGAATACCGAATTAAAACCTTTAAGAATGACTCTGTTTTTCTCAGTGAGGGTGACAGTTTTTCCTTTGTAACCGATGAAATCGAGGGAGACAAAACAAAGGTTTCGGTAAACTACAAGGATTTACCCAAGGAACTGAATGCGGGAGATATTATTCTTCTTAACAATGGGCTTTTGTCTTTTGAGGTAACAGACTGCACCGACACACAGGTTAACACCGTTGTGAAAATCGGTGGAGAACTGTCAAACCGCAAGAGTATGAGTTTCCCGAACAAGACCTTGAAACAAATATATCTGAGCGAACAGGATAAGGCTGACATATTATTCGGTGTGCAAAACGATATTGATTTTCTTGCTTGCTCGTTTGTTTCTTGCCGACAGGATTTGATTGATGTTAAGGAATTTTTAAAGGCAAACGGAGACCCCGATATTGACATTATTGCTAAAATTGAAAACCGTTCAGGCGTGGATAACATTGAGGAAATCTGCGAGGAATGTGACGGAATAATGATAGCCAGAGGAGATATGGGTGTTGAAATTCCTTTCGAGGAGCTCCCAAATATCCAAAAAAAGCTTATCACAAAATGTCGACTTTTGGGCAAGCGTGTAATTACCGCTACCGAAATGCTCGAGTCTATGATACACAACCCACGCCCCACTAGAGCCGAAATTTCCGATGTTGCAAATGCGGTTTATGACGGCACAAGCGCTATAATGCTTTCGGGCGAAACCGCCGCAGGAAAATACCCTGTCGAGGCGGTTAAAACTATGGCTTTAATCGCAAAAAACACCGAGGATAATATTCACTATGCAAAGCGTTTTCTAAACCGTGAATTTAAAATTAAAAATACAACTGACGCTATCTCTCACGCCACATGCGGAATGGCGATAGATATTGATGCTAGCGCTATTGTTGTTTGCTCCCTTTCGGGTATGACAGCACGTATGGTATCACGCTTTAGACCCCCTGTTGACATTATCGGTTTTACTACCAACGAAAAAAGCTGGCGCAAGCTTTCCCTTTCTTGGGGCGTAGTTCCTGTTATGGGCGAAAATTACACCTCGACCGATGTTATGTTCTACACAGCCACCCAAAAAGCCAAGGAAACTCTTAACCTCAGCAAAGGAGAAAAAATAGTACTGACAGGCGGTGTAACCAACGGAAAATCGGGCAACACCGACCTTATAAAGGTGGAAAAAATTTAAAAATGAAATGTTTAATTGCAGATTTTAAGTGGGATATCAAGGAAAAATTTGACACTCTCAGAATTAAAGCTGAAGATTATCTTGACAGTTTTGAAAGTGCAGATTTCACCGTTTCAGTTAATGACAATGACCTTAAATATGAGCAGTCTGTTTCAGAATTCACCTTTGAAAAGCCATATTTAGAGTATATTGCGGTGCTCAGGAAAATCGGTGAGATATTGCCGTTTCATAACGCATTTGTGCTTCACGGTGCCTGCTTTGACGTTGAGGGGACAGGCGTTGCCCTTTTAGCCAAAAGCGGAACGGGTAAAACCACACACCTTGGCCGTTGGAAAAAATTCTTGAAAGACAAAATAACCGTTGTTAACGGGGACAAGCCTATTGTGAGATTTTGCGGTGACGAAATCACTGCCTACGGCACACCTTGGTGCGGTAAAGAAAACTTAGGGCAAAACACCAAAACTCCTCTTAAACATATCTGCTTTATTGAACGAGACCAAACCAATTACACAGAAAAAATCACTAAGGATGAGGCTTTGCCGAGAATTTTCAATCAAGTTTATATGCCAATCAAAAATCCGCAAGCCGTAACAAAAACGATGGAGCTTATAGACCGTCTGCTCTCAGGCTGTGAGCTTTGGATAATCCACTGTAATATGGACGAAAACGCAGGCGAGATAGCGTATAATAACATATTTAAAAGCTAAAAGCAGAACAAAAATGTTCTGCTTTTACTTTTTCTTTATATCAGTTACGGTAAGTTTTTCTCCCTCAACCTTAAATTTAATGCTATAAGACGCAAAATCAAAGCCGTATTCTCGGCAGGGGTCGTCCTGATAAGCGGGGCGCGGGTCCTCTTTGAGTACCGAAATCAAAGCATCTTTCTTTTCACTCGGCAATACACCTTTTAAATCTTCGGATATTTCTACCTCAAGCTTTTCACCGTATACCTCATCGGCAAAACCGCCCGTAGCCTCGGTTATACAATCAGCGAACGGCAGATAGGGTTTTATATCGAAAATCGGGGTGCCGTCCATCAAATCCGCTCCCGAAACCACTAAAATCTTACCCTTTTCGGTTTCGGTTATCTCCTCTAACTTCACGCAGGAAAGCCCTATTGGATTAGGTCTGAACGGCGAGCGTGTCGCAAAAACGCCCATTCTTTTGTTTCCTCCAAGTCTGGGTGGGCGGACAGTGGGTTTCCATTTGTCACTTTCCACCTCAGAAAAATCCCACAAAAGCCAAAGGTGAGAAAAACCCTCTATTCCTTTGAGTGCTGACGGGTCTCTAAATTCCTCGGTAAAGACAATTTGAGCCTTTAACTCCTTTACCAAACCACTCTGCCTTGGAAT
>JAZONB010000048.1:0-8222 GCA_045654305.1 Acutalibacteraceae bacterium
GCGATATCTTTCTTCTGGAATTTTCCGGTGAAGAGTGTGATGAGAAGATAAGCAATAGAACCGATACCGATACCGTTTGCGATAGAGTAGGTAAGAGGCATCATAACGAGTGTTAAGAATGCGGGAACCGCACTTCTCATATCAGCCATATCAACCTTGGAGAAGTTCTTAAGCATAAGAACGCCAACGAAGATTAAAGCGGGAGCAGTAGCTGCTGCGGGTATAATACTTGCAACGGGAGATAAGAACAAGCAAATTACAAAGCAAAGAGATGTTACTAAGCTTGTAAGACCTGTTCTGCCGCCTGCAGCAACACCGGAAGCACACTCAACGAAGGTTGTTACGGTAGATGTACCGCAAACAGCACCTGAAACAGTAGCGATAGAATCGCAAGTCATAGACTTGTCAATATCAATCGGGTCGCCGTTTTCGTCAAGCATATCAGCTTCAGAAGCAGTACCGTAAAGAGTACCGATAGTATCAAACATATCAACAAGACAGAAAGTAACGATAAGCATAATTACCGAGAAGATTCCGCCTAACATTTCACCTGAGAAAGCATTCTTCCAAGACTCAGCCTTGAAAACACCTGTGATACCGATTTCAGCGAAATCTTTGAAAGGTGCAGTAATAGAGCTAAGGTCGAAGCTGGGAAGAGTCCAAGTAGCAAGATAATAAATAACGGTTGTAGCTAGAATGCCTACAAGAACAGCACCCTTAACGTTAAGCTTAGAAAGAATAGCGATGATTACGAAGCCCAACAAAGCGATAATAGCAGGAGCAATGTCAGCCCATTTAGCGCCGTTAATCTTAACGAACTGAACTAAGGTGTACTGGTTAGCCTGAATAATACCAACGTTCTGGAAACCGATGAAAGCAATAAACAAACCGATACCGGCGGGGATAGCCTTCTTAATGCAGTCAGGCATAGCTTTTGCTATATACTGACGAGCACCTGTTATAGATAACAGTAAGAAAATAAGACCGGAAACAAGGATAATTACAAGACCGGCTTGATATCCTTTGATTACATCGCCGCCTGCAATAATCTGAGGAAGCACGAATGATGTAAAGAAGAAAGAGTTAAGACCCATACCGCAGGCCTGTGCAAAGGGGAGCTTTGCGTACAAAGCATAGAGCATTGTGCCGATTACCGCTGCTATAATAGAAGCAATATAAACTGCATTCCAAATAGCAGGAACGCCGGGAACATCAAAGCTGAAACCAACGATTTGGTTGGGGTTTACAACAATAATGTATGCCATAGCAAAGAATGTTGTAAGACCGGCAATGATTTCAGTTTTGACATTGGAGCCACGTTCTGAAATTTTGAAAAACTTGTCCATTTTTTTCTCTCCTTTTTATTTTTTTAAATGGCGCTTACATTATATCAAAAAATTTCCTTTTTTTCAACTCTTTTAATAACATTTCAACAAAAAACATAAAAAACTGTGCAACCTTTTGTTTAAGGTTACACAGTTTAATGTAAAACGTATATTATTCTAATATATAAATTTCCATATTGCGTACGCCAAAGCTTCTGCAAGCCGCTTCCGAAGTGTAGAAAAGGTCTACGCCGTGAGGATAGTTTCTTATAAATCCGCCGGTATCTGCAGCTACTGCGTAGCCGTAGATAACACTTCCGTCAGCCGATTTAATGTACATCTTTGTGCCGTAAGGTATAACCTTAGGGTTAACGGCAATATATCCGGGCTGAGGAGCAACACCTGTGGAGCAGTTATTACCTGTATAGGTATAAGCGGTAGCTCTTGCAATCTTTTTGGATTTATAGTTAACGGGATTTCCGTTAGCATCAAGCTCAATAGTGAAACTGGGTTTTAAGGTGGATACAGACTTAACGTCTGCACTAGTCTTTACAGCGTTTTCTTTAGTGCCAACAACAGTAACCTGTGTTTGAGGAGAAACTAATAACTTTGTTTGGGTGACTGTTTTTTCTGATGAATCACCGTTTACAAATTTCTCGGTGTAAGTTATCTCTTGAGTTCCGTTTACACCTTTTTGCGAAAGAACACTATATCCTTTGTTATATTTATCAGAGTAAACTGTTTTGCTTTCAAAAGCAACCGTTTCGGTGTAGCTTCCGCTCACATAGTCTACTCTGGCATAGTCTATATATATAGTGTCATTAATTACGGTTTGGGGTGCAGGCTCAACAAAATCGTCACTGTCAGGTGTGAATCCTGCTAACGCTAAAGCATCGGCAACCGTACCGCCCTCGAAGTCGATAACATTAATTGCTTCGCCACATGTAATATATACAGGGTAGGTTACATCTTTCTCAGCCTCAACTGTTACATTGACTTTGGGTGAGAATGTTTTATTTAATGTGTAAAATTTCTGTCCTGTGAGAATCTCGATGGTGTGAATGGGACATCCAAGTAAAGTAGCCGCTGAAACGGTGAGAGCCAAAATCAAGGCTATGCCACCAATTCGCACCCGTCTGCTGTTAAGAAAATCAGACAGACGATACTTTAAATTTTTTATCATCCAATAACTCCTTAATATTGTAACAAAATTGTTAGATTTTTGATGTGTTTTGTTACATTTTCTCGAACGCTTGACATTATATCCAATAAATGATACTGTGTCAAGGCAAAAAACGGGAGCAATTTTATGCAACATGCACAAAAAACTCCCGAAAACAAAAAGTTACAAAGCTGTAACTTTTGAAAATAAAGGAAATTTTGCCATTTTTTGACAATAGGGTTGTGCAGTTCTACAAAAATGTGGCATTGTGGTGTGGATAGCGACACTAAAATGGGGGTTTACCACAAAAAGTGGGGGTTAAAATCGATTTAAAATAAAAAATCACTAAATGTAGTGGTTTTTCAATTTTATTTTTTCTTACACATTTCTTATATATAATATGTGTGTAGTGCTAAAAAATATTACTTCCAAGTTAAAAACTCAACAATTGCTATTGAAAAATCAGTCTAATATAAGTATAATATTCTTTGTGCGAAATTTTTGTTTTAAGGAGACTGCTTTGGCTGAGAGAAAACTTGAAAGACATATTGCCATTGAACGAAGTATAATAAAGAAATACCGTAAACAGATATGGAATAACTTTGTGTCGGCTGTGCAGGAGTATAAACTCATATCCGAAGGTGATAAAATTGCCGTTTGTATATCGGGCGGTAAGGATTCTATGTTGTTAGCGCTTTGTATGAGAAATCTGCAAAGATACAGCGATGTAAAATTCGAATTGGTTTATCTTGTTATGGACCCCGGATATAATGAACAAAACCGCAAAAGAATTGAAGAAAATGCCCAAATATTAAATCTGCCTGTAACGATATTTGAAAGTGATATTTTTGAGGTTACTGAGCGTGTAGGCGGAGCGCCGTGTTATTTATGCGCCAGAATGAGGAGAGGCTGTCTTTACAGTAAAGCAAAAGAGCTTGGTTGTAATAAAATAGCGCTCGGCCACCATTTTAACGATGTGATAGAAACGGCGCTTATGAGTATGATGTATTCCTCTGAAATTAAAACTATGATGCCAAAGCTTCACAGCACTAATTTTGAGGGTATGGAGCTTATCCGTCCTTTATATAAGGTAAAAGAAAAGGATATAATCTCGTGGAGGAAATACAACGGTTTGGAGTTTTTACAGTGTGCCTGCAAGCTCACCGCTAAAAATTCCGATTTGGAAAATACCTCAAAAAGACGGGAAACCAAGGCGCTTATAGAGGATATTTTAAAGTTTAATCCCGAGGCAGACGATAATATTTTCCGCAGTCTGCACAATGTCAATCTTGCAACCTTGCCTGGTTACAGAGACAGCGATTCAGGAAGACTTTATACCTTTAATGAGCTTTATGAAAAAGAAATTTAGTAAAAATTAATGAAAAAACTGTCGAAAACAGCAAAAAATCGGCAAATTGACACTTGCACAATATATTGTGGTGTGGTACAATATATATCACCAAGATAGTGTATTTCGATATAAGGAGAAATAAAAAATAATGGAACACAAGAATTGGAATGGATTTAAAGGCGAAAATTGGAAAACGAAAATCGATGTTCGTGACTTTATTCAATGTAACTATAATGAATATAAGGGTGACGATTCTTTCTTAGAAACAAAACCCACTGATAGAACTGCTAATCTTTTAGCGAAAGTGCAGGAGCTTTTTAAGAAGGAAAGAGCAAACGGCGGTGTGTTAGATGTTGATACACATACCGTTTCTTCTCTCACCACTTATGCTCCCGGATATGTTGATAAGGAGAACGAGCTTATTGTGGGATTGCAGACCGACGCTCCCTTAAAGCGTGGAGTTAATCCCTTTGGCGGTATCCGTATGGCAAGACAGGCATGTGAAGCGTACGGATATAAGCTTGGCGAGGAAATAGAGAACGAGTTCCGTTACAGAACGACCCACAACGATGGTGTTTTCAGAGCTTATTCCGATGAAATGCGCCTTGCCAGAAAAACCCATGTTATTACCGGTTTGCCTGATGCTTATGGAAGAGGCAGAATTATAGGTGATTACCGTAGGGTAGCTCTTTACGGTGTTGACCGCCTTATTGAAGAAAAGGAAAAAGATAAAAAGAATTTAGGAAAAACCGAATTTACAACACCGCAAATTCGTCTTGATGAGGAACTTTTCCGTCAAATTAAATTCCTGAAGCTTATGAAGGAAATGGCTGAGATGTACGGTTATGACATCAGTGGCCCGGCTTCTAATGCTAAAGAGGCTATACAGTGGACCTATTTTGCTTATCTTGCTGCTATCAAGGAACAAAACGGCGCTGCTATGTCTTTGGGTAGAGTTAGCACATTCTTTGATATTTATATCGAGCGTGACATAAAAGCCGGACTTTTGGACGAAAAGGGCGCTCAGGAGTTGATGGATGATTTTGTTCTTAAACTTCGTCTTGCACGTCATTTGCGCACTCCCGAATATAACGAGCTTTTCGGCGGTGACCCAATGTGGATTACCGAGGCAGTAGGCGGTATGGGCGAGGACGGAAGAACACTTGTTACAAAAAACAGCTTCCGTGTGCTTAATACACTCTACACTCTGAGTCCGTCGCCCGAACCAAACCTTACTGTTCTTTGGTCAACATCTTTGCCCGAAGGATTTAAGAAGTTTTGCGCTAAGGTTTCTTGCGATACTGACTCTATTCAGTATGAGAACGATGATATAATGCGTCCGATTTACGGTGATGATTACGCTATTGCTTGCTGTGTTTCTGCAATGAGAATTGGTAAAGAAATGCAGTTCTTCGGCGCTCGTTGTAATTTGGCTAAGCTCTTGCTTATTGCTATTAACGGAGGCTATGATGTTTCTACCGGTATGAAGATAGGACCTCAGATGACCGTTCTTGCAAGCGAAAAGCTTGATTATGAAAATGTAATGGAGCGTTTCCAAATTTATATCGAGTGGCTTGCAAAGCTTTATGTTAACACTATGAATGTTATCCACTACATGCACGATAAGTATGCTTATGAGAAATCTCAGATGGCACTTCACGATACTGATGTTCACCGCTTTATGGCATTTGGTATTGCAGGTATGTCGGTAGTGGCTGACTCTTTGAGTGCTATCAAGTATGCTCATGTTAGCGGAATAAAGGATGAAAACGGATATATTGCTGAGTTTAACACAGTTGGTTCTTTCCCGAAATTCGGTAATGATGACGACCGTGTTGACCTTATTGCAAAGGAAATGGCGCATAAGTTTATTGTGGCACTTAGAAAAACACCTACCTATCGTCAAGCAGAGCATACACTTTCACTTCTTACAATTACCTCTAATGTAATGTACGGAAAGAACACCGCTGCCACCCCCGACGGAAGAAAAGCAGGCGAGCCTTTCGCTCCCGGAGCCAACCCCATGCACAACCGTGAAGAAAACGGAGCTTTGGCTTCGCTTAACTCGGTTGCAAAGCTTGATTATAACGACTGCCGCGATGGTATTTCCAATACCTTCTCAATTGTTCCTGAGGCACTTGGCAAGGATGAGGATGAGCGTGTTCAAAACCTTGTTAATATTTTGGATGGATACTTTACCAAAAAAGCTCATCACATCAATATTAATGTTTTAAACCGCGAAACCCTAATTGATGCTTACAATAATCCTGAGGCATATCCAAATCTCACTATTCGTGTTTCTGGTTATGCGGTTAATTTCTACAAGCTATCCCGTGAGCATCAGCGTGAGGTTATTAGCCGTACCTTCCACGGCACAATCTGAAAGATATGAATGGCAGAATAAATTCATTTCAGTCTTTGGGTGCGGTGGACGGTCCCGGTGTCAGATTTGTAGTATTTTTTAAGGGTTGTCCGCTCAATTGTTTGTGCTGTCACAATCCCGAAACCAAGTCTTTTGATTCGGGTGTGGAATACTCCCCCGAAGAAATAGTAGAAAAGGCAATTAAATATAAAGATTATTTTGGAGCTTTGGGCGGTATTACATTATCTGGCGGTGAGCCGATATGTCAGCCGGAATTTGCTGCTGAAATATTTAAAGGTTGCAAACAAAATGGGATACACACCTGTCTTGACACAAGCGGATATACTTTAAATGACCAAATAAAAGAACTTTTAGGCTATACGGATTTAGTACTCCTCGATATTAAATATACAAATGAGGAAGATTATCTGAAAAATGCGGGTGCTAGTCTTGAAAAGGTACTTGAGTTTTTAGACTTTCTAAGTCAAAAAAACATCCCCGTCTGGATAAGGCAGGTAATAATACCTGACCTTAATGACAGCGAGGATAATATTATAAGATTAAAGGAAATAGTTAGTAGATATTCCAACGTTGAAAAAATAGAGCTTTTACCTTTTAGAAAGCTTTGCCAGACTAAGTATGACAACCTTAAAATGGAATTTCCGTTAAAAGACACGCCCGAGCCTACAAAAGAAAAAATGGATTATTTAAAAGAACTTATAAGAAAAGCGTAGCATTTTAGTGCTACGCTTTTAAATTTATTCACTTATAACAGGTTGTGATTTTGAACTGTCGGCTATGCATACCCAAGAATTACCGGGGTTGACTGTAAGGGGCGAACCGTCTTCATTAGTAAATGTGAATGAACTGGATGCGTTACCCTTGCTCCATTTAATCTTTTGATAAGTTCCGTTTACAAAGTAGTAACCGCTGCCTGAACTAAGGTCTACCTTTTTGCAGTAATTGTCAGGATAGTAGGAAATGGTTGTGTTAAGAACAAATACATTCTTAACAGCTACGCTTTCACCTGTTTTATAATCCTTGCGCTCGGTATTACCCGAGAATCTTATATATTTTCCGGTTTCATTGTTGTATTTAAATACTGTTTTATAAGAATTAGAAAAAGGAACGGTTAGAGTATTTGCGGTAAGTTCGAGTTTTACGGGAGTTTTTTCATCAGCAAATGAAGCAAATGGAGCCTCCTCGCTTTTGAGGGTGGTATCAAATTTCTTTTCGATACTCTGCCAAATTTTATCGCCGTAAGCGTAAAGGGTATGCTCAGAAGCTAAACCATTTGAGATACGAACGCCGCCGTTATTTGTGCCAACCACAATATCATCAACAGCGTCAAGGTGGGGACGGGCGTAGGTTTCGTTAACACCGTGATATGCGTAAATTGCATTGTGGCCCGCAGCTAAATCTATGTAAACGTAACGTGCAGAACGAACAGTTCCGATTTGTTTCACATTTTTGAAGTCCTTAAATACTGCCAAAAGACGTGTGATTCCGCCCTCAACCTCGGTTTCGTAAATAATATCAGCATCGTTAAGACCTGTTTGCACCTTTTGTGCAAGTGAAATATTGTTTACCATTATTGCTACAGGACGCTGTAAAGCTGTCTCTTTATCTAAATCCTTTTCACCGGTAAGGGGATTAAGGTAGGTCACAGGTTTGACAACAGGCTCAGGCTTAGAATCATTGTCAACACTTAAAGAGACCTCATTTTTTTTGCAACCTGCAAAAGGTAAAATCATTAAAAAACATAGGGTCAAACAGAGAATTCTTTTTAGCATTATGTAAGCCTCCAAAATAAATATATGGTATTGATATAAATATATATCTACAATGTATAGTATATTATAAATAAATACTATTTTCAACAAAAAACTACATTTTTTTCAAAATTTCATCAAGGCAAATTATCCCATCGTGTATTTTTTCTGCCTTTATACCGCCAAAACACAGTTTTAAAATGTTTGGCTCCTTAAAATCGGCTATTTTAATTCCGTTTTTTGCGGTTTC
>JAZONB010000049.1:0-9604 GCA_045654305.1 Acutalibacteraceae bacterium
ACGGATTTACGATATCCAAATCAGCAATAGCAACATTGTCATAGCTATTCGCTATTTCATACGCCATATTAAGGGCTATATTCGTCTTTCCGCTTCCGTAATGACCGCAAAGCAATGTTATTCTTTTATATTTCATAATTACAACTTGTTTCTCTGAATTTTTCCGCTGACCGTCTTAGGCAAGCTATCCCTGAATACTACAATTCGTGGATACTTATACGGCGCAGTTCTTTCTTTAACATAGTTTTGAATTTCCTTCTTGAGTTCTTCGGTAGGCTCAGTACCGTTAACCAAAACAATGCTAGCCTTTACAACCTGACCTCTTACCTCATCGGGAGCGGCAGAAACACCGCATTCCAAAACGTATGGCAGTTCCATAATAACGCTTTCAATTTCAAAGGGTCCTATGCGGTATCCCGATGACTTGATAACATCATCCACACGGCCTACATACCAATAGAAACCGTCCTCATCACGCCAAGCAGTATCGCCTGTATGGTAGTACTTGCCGTCCCATGTCTCACGGGTTTTTTCCTCATCACCGTAATAACAAGTAGCCAAGCCGCAAGGAAGACCGTTCTCGATATTGATAACAATTTCGCCTGTCTCACCAACCTCAGCTTCGTTTCCGTCCGCATCAATGATATGAACATCATAAATCGGAGCGGGTTTACCCATTGAACCGATTTTGTGAGGAGCGCCTGTCATATTACCGATAATCATTGTACTCTCGGTCTGACCGAAGCCCTCTAAAATCTGCAAGCCTGTAATCTTTTCAAACTGACGGTAAACCTCAGGGTTTAACGCCTCGCCCGCAGTGGTCATGTGTTTAACAGAAGATAAATCGTATTTAGATATATCCTGTTTTACAAGCATTCTGAGCATCGTAGGAGGTGCGCAGAATGTAGTAATGTTATACTTTGCAAACATAGGCAAAATCTCTGCTGCATCAAAACGGTCAAAGTCGTAGGTAAATATTGCCGCTTCGCTGAGCCATTGACCGTAGAGCTTGCCCCACATTGCCTTTGCCCAACCTGTATCAGAAATGGTAAGATGCAGTCCCTCAGGGTCAACATTGTGCCAATATTTTGCTGTGTGGAAATGACCGAGAGGATATTTATAATTATGAGCCGCAATTTTTGGATAACCCGATGTACCTGAAGTGAAATACATAAGCATAAGGTCGTCACCGCAAGGTGTATCCTCTGTACGCTCATAATGTGTGCTGTAAAGGGTGTATTCCTCATCGAATGTACGCCAACCCTCACGCTCACCGTTAACAATAAATTTATTAACAAGCTGAGGATTATTAGCGGCAGCTAAGTCAACCTGATGAGCAACATCACCGTCAGCAGTACAAACAATAGCGCTGACATTTGCAGACCTAAAGCGATAGTCAAAATCGTGTTCTTGCAGTTGATTTGTTGCAGGGATTGCAATAGCTCCCAACTTATTCAAAGCCATCATACAGAACCAGAACTGGTAATGGCGTTTGAGAACGAGCATTACCCTGTCGCCCTTTTTAATTCCTAAAGATTTAAAGTAGTTAGCAACCTGATTAGACGCTTTTTTGATATCCTTAAAGGTAAATCTTCTTTCGTCACCGTCACGGGAAATATGTAAAAGTGCCAGCTTTTTGGGATTTCTGTCAGCCAAAGCGTCCACTAAATCAAAGGCGAAATTAAACCTTTCGGTATTTTTAAACTTAATTGAAGTAGGGGTTCCAACTTCATTTTCTTCAATATCAATAAAGTTGTTATAAATTCTCTCTTTTGGGTCTTTTTTGTGAATAGGACCCTTAATCTCGGTTTTCGAAGATTTAATATCACTAAGTTCGGGAATTGGCTCGCCTGTTGGATTTAGTACAATAGCATAGAAAGTACAGTTTTCACCGTCAACCGCTATCATACCGTGAGGTGTGGAAGAATCATAATAGATACTGTCACCCGCACCTAAAACAACTGTATGGTCGCCAACCTGAACTTTTAGCTTACCTGAAATTACAAGGTCACATTCCTGACCTGCGTGGGTAGTAAGCTCGATTTCCTTGTTCTGAGCATCAGCATCGTATACACTCTCAACATACAACGGCTCAGCAATACGGTTTTTAAAGGCATACGCCAAATTGAAATAGGTCATTCCGTGTGCCTTTTCAATTCTCTGACCTTCACCCTTTCGGGTTACGGTGTAAGATTTAAGCTTCGGGCTGTAACCCTCAATAATATCAGTAACATCGACATTAAAAGCCAAAGCACAACGGTAAATGAAAGCGAAGTTAAGGTCGCTGTCACCGTTTTCACAGGCGATATATTCCTCAGTCGAAACTGCGGTTTTGACTGCCATTTCCTCGGCAGTTAGACCCTCAATTTCGCGAAGCTCTTTAATACGCCCTGCGATTTCTTTGATTTTAAAATCAAGACCATTAGTTTGTTGCATTTTTTCATACCTCTTTCAAGTGATTTTGGGAGGGCAAAACAACAAAACGCCCGTCCCAAAGTTATGACTTTGAGACGAGCAATGACATTTTCATTTACCCGCGGTACCACTCAAATTGCAGTAAAACTGCCACTCAGGGTCTAACAACCCTTATGCCTTTACGCAGCAATCACGGAGAGGTTCTACTAACCTTTAAGGCTTTCTTCCTCTCGGCTCAGAAGCTACAACCACAAAACCCACACCGATAGCTTTCACCAACCGCTATCTCTCTAAAGGTGCTTGATTTATGCCCTCTTCGTCTATGCCTTTTATACGCAGAATATTTTATCATAACAAAGGTAATTTGTCAATATTTTTTGAAAAATTTCTATTAAGCTAAAATTAAAGCTTATTTCGTTGAATTTTTCCGCTTATGGTCTTTGGCAGGCTATCACGGAAAACAATCTGTCTTGGGTACTTATAAGGAGCGGTATGCGATTTAACATAAGCCTGAATTTCCTTTTTAAGTTCTTCTGTACCCTCGGTTCCCTGAGTTAAAACTATGCTCGCCTTAACAACTTGACCTCTTACCTCATCGGGTGCGGCAGAAACGCCGCATTCCACAACATACGGAAGCTCCATAATAACGCTTTCAATTTCAAAGGGTCCTATACGGTATCCCGATGACTTGATAACGTCATCAATTCGGCTCACATACCAGAAATAACCGTCCTCATCACGCCAAGCAGTGTCGCCTGTGTGATAATATCCATCATACCAAGCCTCATTTGTCTTTTCCTCATCCAGATAATATCCTTGATAGAGTCCGCAAGGAACATTTTCTGCTGTGCGTATTACTATCTCGCCTACCTCACCCGTAGGTACTGAGTTGCCGTCAGGGTCAACAATGTCAATATCGAACTGCGGTGAAGCCTTACCCATGGATCCAACCTTAGGCGTAGTGCCCGCAAGGTTTGCAATAATAAGGGTAGTTTCAGTCTGACCGAAGCCCTCCATTATCTCTAATCCCGTAGCCTCTTTAAACTGCTTATATACCTCAGGATTAAGCGCCTCGCCTGCCGTTGTCATATGATGAATAGATGATAGGTCAAACTTAGAAAGGTCGCCTCTGATTAACATTCTGAGCATTGTCGGAGGTGCGCAGAATGTAGTAATATTGTATTTTGCAAACATAGGCAAAATATCGTTTTCATCAAAGCGGTCAAAGTCGTAAACAAAAACCGCTCCCTCACACAGCCATTGACCGTAAAGCTTACCCCAAAGGGATTTGCCCCAACCTGTATCGGAAATTGTGAGATGCAAACCGTCACGCTCACAGCAGTGCCAATACTTAGCGGTAACAAAATGACCTAATGCGTATGTGTGTGCGTGGGCTGCCATTTTGGGATTGCCCGTAGTACCCGATGTAAAGAACATCAAAGCGGCATCACTGCCACAAGATGCATCCTCTGTTCTTACAAACTTTCTTGTGTAGAAGCCGTATTCGCTGTCAAAATCGTGCCATCCTTCTTTTTTGCCGCCCACCAAAATCAGATTTTTAACCTGTGGACATTTCTTAGCTGCAGCCTCTGCAATATCAGCAGTATCGCCGTCAGCAGTACAGACTATTGCACTAACCCCCGCCGCATTGAAGCGATATTCGAAATCGTGCTCTTTAAGCTGATTAGTAGCAGGAATTGCCACGGCGCCAAGCTTATGAAGTGCTACCATACAGAACCAGAACTGATAATGACGTTTGAGGACTAACATTACCTTGTCGCCCTTTTTAATTCCCAAAGAGGCAAAGTAATTAGCCACCTGATTAGACGCTTGTTTCATATCCTTAAACGTAAATCTACGTTCGTTCTTATTGACATCAAGATGAAGCATCGCCAATTTGTCAGGGTATTTATCCGCAATTTCATCAACAATATCGAATCCAAAGTTAAAACTTTCGGTATTCTTGAATTTTATATCCTTTAATGCTCCGTTTTCATCTTCGGTCAAATCAACAAACTTCTCACAAATGAGATTTTCTGACTTTTTAGCAGAAATAACGCTCTTTCTAACCTCAGGCTCGGTTGCCTCTTCGCCCGACATTACAACTGCACAGAAAACACAGTCCTTACCGTCAACAGCAATCATACCGTGAGGGGTTGAAGAATTGTAATAAATACTGTCGCCCTCGTCAAGTATTTCGGTGTGATTACCAACCTGCACCTTTAATCTGCCGCTTAAAACCAAGTCAAACTCTTGACCCGAGTGTGTCGTAAGCTGAATAGGTTTATTTTGCTGTGAAGCCGAGTACTCATATTTAACCCAATAAGGCTCTGCTAATTTATCCTTAAATTTCGGAGCCAGGTTAGCAATATCAATTCCGTCTTCCTTAGCGGTGCCTTGTCCCTCGCCTTTGCGGGTTACGGTATAGCTTGAAAGCTTTGCAGTCTTACCCTCTAAAATCTCGGTCATTTCAACGCCAAATTCCAAAGCGCATTTATGTATAAAAGTAAAAGGAATATCTGCCTTGCCGCTCTCATACAGTTCATATTTTTCTACTGTTACGTCGGTTTTTTCTGCCATTTCAGCAACAGTCCAACCCATAATGTCACGAAGTTCCTTAATTCGTGATGCCACCTCTGAAAGCTGCAACAAAGCATTATTAGTGTTCATTATGACATCCTCCTTTTTAAGTTTAAAATAAAAAAACATTCGCCTCAAATTACTTTGAGACGAATGTGAATTAACATCCGCGGTACCACTCAAATTGCAGTAAAACTGCCACTCAGGGTCTAACAACCCTTATGCCTTTACGCAGCAATCACGGGAAAGCTTACTGAAATTTCAGCCCTCCGGCTCGGAAGTGATAGGTCCTTTAAGAAAAAATGCTATCGGCTTGCACCAAACACCGACTCTCTGAAAACACAAATCCTTGACCGTCTTCGTCAAAGCCTTTATAAGTTTTGATTATTATATCACTGTATTTTCCGCTTGTCAATGTTTTTTTACATATTTTTACCCTTATATTTCCTCTGTGTAGCAAGTCCGCCGCGAATATGGCGTTCCAGCTTGTTAATTTCAAGCACCTCTTTGACTTGTCGGTATAACTGCGGATTTTTATAAGCAAGCCTTTCTGCAACGTCTTTATGTACTGTACTTTTACTAATTCCAAAAACTTTAGCCGCGGCACGGACAGTAGCACCCGTTTCGAGTATGTACTGACCTAATATTACCGCACGGTCGTCTACCGTTTCTCTCATACAATCAACTCCTAAAAGGACTAATAAATTGTATGAAAAACCGCTTTTATTTATGCAGAAAAAGACAGTTTATATAAAATTACTTTGAATTGATTTTATTTACAAGCTCAGGTATTTCTGCCACAGTATCGACCTCGAACTTACAACGCTCAATATCATCAAAATACCAATGCCCTATCGTCTTAACCCACACAGGTGTGTAACCCGCATTTCGTGAGCCTTCAATATCGTTTAAAGGATTGTCGCCAACATAAAGCAGATTTTGTGGTGCAATCCCTATTTTTTCACTTATCACTTCAAATGGTTTCGGATCCGGTTTTTGCGCACCTACATCTCCGCTTATCACTATTTCATCAACAAACGGCTCAATATTTAAAAGCCTTATTTTATTCATTTGCAAATGGCTTTCACCGTTGGTTAAAATTCCGATTTTAAGCCCCATTTCACGCAGTTTTACAAGCGTTGACTCAGTAAATGGGTATTTTACTGCCGCTAACGGCCAACAATATGTAAAGAGGCATTTCCAAACATCTTGACCCTTAGTTCCGTTTATAAAAACTCCCTGTTCTACAAGTCTGTCACCCGTATAACTCCAACCGTTATAAATATGCTGTTTTTCCACATTTATAAACCCCTCGATAAAATCATCTAACGAAAGGTTATCGGGTATACTCTCCCTCATTCTTTTGTACATTTCTGGCAAAACAGTCCTGAGAGTTGCATACCTGTCAAACAGAGTATGGTCTAAATCAAATACAACACCTTTAATCATAATTAAAACCCTTGATTTTATAATATTTTTTGTTATATAATAAACTTGAACAAAATTAGGAGGAATTTATATGTCAGTAATAAACGTGACTGCTCAAAGTTTCAACGAAATAATTAATACGGACAAGCCCGTTTTACTCGATTTTTATGCCGACTGGTGTGGACCTTGCCAAATGGTAGGTCCTATTGTTAAAGAAATTTCAGAAGAAAATGACGGTATCACCGTAGGTAAAATAAATGTGGATAACGAGCCTTTATTAGCACAAAAATTTGGTGTTATGAGCATACCTATGTTAGTAGTGATAAAAGACGGCGAAATCACAAATCAGGCAATCGGCTTCAGAAATAAAGATGACATTTTAGATATGCTTAAATAATAATATAATTGTACTTTGTTGTCAATATATCCTCCCGTAACGGGAGGATTTTTATTTATATTAATGTATTGACAAAAACCATGTATCACCGTATAATTGTATACAATAATACATTGAGGTGATATTATGCTCGAATTATCAAATAAAACCAACCTTTTAGAGCAAGCCACATACAAGTATTCATTACAGGATATAGAGGACCCTAATTTATACCGTGACCTCTACCCCTATGATGATATACCCAAAATTGCTTTTAACCACCGCAGAGTTCCGATGGGTATGCCAGAAGAAATCTGGATTACCGATACGTCACTTCGTGACGGACAGCAATCGGTTGAGCCTTATTCCGTAAAGCAGATCGTTGACCTTTACAAATTGATGTCGAAACTCGGCGGTCCTTATGGAATAATCCGTCAGACAGAATTTTTCGTTTACAGCCAAAAGGACAGAAAAGCGTTGGAGGAATGTCAGGCACTCGGTCTTAAGTTCCCCGAAATCACAACCTGGATTAGAGCAAACAAAGAAGACTTTAAACTTGTTAAAGATTTAGGAATTCGTGAAACGGGTATTTTGGTTTCTTGCAGCGATTATCACATATTTAAAAAGCTCAAGAAAACCCGTAAAGAAGCAATGCAAGGGTATCTTGCCGCTGTTGCACAAGCCTTTGAGGCAGGTGTTATGCCCCGTTGTCATTTAGAGGATATTACGAGAGCTGATTTTTACGGTTTCGTCGTTCCCTTTGTGAACGAGCTTATGAAAATGTCAAAAGACGCAGGAATTCCCGTTAAAATCCGCGCCTGCGACACTATGGGTTACGGCGTACCCTTTAGTGAAGTAGCCCTTCCCCGCAGTGTGCCGGGAATAATTTACGGCTTACAGCATTACTCAGATGTTCCGAGCGAAATGTTGGAATGGCACGGTCATAATGACTTTTATAAATCGGTTGCTAACGCTACTACCGCTTGGCTTTATGGAGCCAGCGCCGTAAACTGTTCGCTTTTAGGTATCGGCGAGCGCACGGGTAATGTGCCGCTTGAGGCTATGATTATGGAATACGCATCCCTCAGAGGCTCGCTTGACGGTATGAATACTAACGCAATAACCGAAATTGCCGAATACTTCAAAAATGAAATGGGTTACACAATTCCGCCTATGACGCCATTTGTAGGTAAAAACTTTAATGTCACACGAGCAGGCATTCACGCAGACGGTCTTTTAAAGGATGAGGAAATTTATAACATATTTAATACCGAAAAAATACTTAACCGTCCTGCTTCCGTATCCATCAGTAATACAAGCGGTCTTGCAGGAATTGCCTATTGGATTAACACTAACTATCGTTTAAGCGGCGAAAAGGCTATAGACAAAAAGGATCCCTTAGTAATTGCATTAAAGGAATGGGTTGACAAGGAGTACGAAGATGGCAGACAAACTGCTTTATCCGATATTGAACTTGAAAACAAAATCACTGAGCTTTCGGGAGGTAAATTTTAATGCTTGTACATAAAACAGTTTCACTTGCCGACCAAGTGTTCGAACACATTGAAAAGGATATCTTGAGCGGAAAATACACAAGAGGCGAAATCATTACCGAAGGTAAATTAAGCGCAGAATTAGGCGTTAGCCGTACCCCTATCAGAGAGGCTTTGAGAAGACTAAGTCAAGAGCATTTAATCGAAGAAAGCGGTAAAGGAAGCATTGTTATCGGTATTACCGAAAAAGATTTGGACGATATTTTTCTGATTAGAAAACAGTTAGAGTCTTTGGCTGCCAATATAGCGGCTAAGCACCACACTGCTGAACAACTGTCCGAGCTTAAAGAAACCTTGGAACTTCAAGAATTTTATGTTTCAAAGTCAGACACAGACCATATAAAACATATGGATAACAAGTTTCACAATATTCTTTATAAGCTTACCGGAAGTACGGTTTTTTACGATACCTTAGTGCCTCTGCATAAAAAAATTCAAAAATATCGCCAAGCATCCTTGCAAAGCGGAAGCAGAGCCGAGGCATCGGTTTTAGAGCATCGAAAAATATACGAAGCCATTGCCGCAAAAGATGAGGAATTGGCTTTTAAAACTGCTATGGAGCATATTGAAAACGCTTATAATCACATAAAGAAAGGGTAATCACAATGGGTTTAACGGTTGCACAAAAAATTATAAAAGAACATATGCTAAGCGGTGATATGACTGTAGGCAGTGAGGTTGCATTAAAAATTGACCAAACACTCACGCAGGATGCCACCGGAACAATGGCTTATCTCGAATTTGAAACTATGGGTCTTAAGCGTGTTAAAACCGAGAAAAGCGTTGCTTACATTGACCATAATACACTACAATCGGGTTTCGAAAACGCAGATGACCACAGATATATTCAGTCAGTAGCCAAAAAGCACGGAATTTATTTTTCACGCCCCGGAAACGGTATATGCCATCAGGTTCATTTGGAGCGTTTTGGTAAACCCGGTAAAACCTTGATCGGTTCTGACAGCCACACCCCCACTGGCGGCGGTATCGGTATGCTCGCAATGGGTGCCGGCGGTCTTGACGTTGCTGTTGCTATGGGCGGCGGAGCATATTACATTACTATGCCTAAAATGTATAAGGTTAACCTTACAGGCAAGCTTAATCCTTTTGTAACAGCAAAGGACGTAAGCCTTGAAATCTTGAGAATTTTGTCCGTTAAGGGTGGTGTCGGTGCCATTATCGAATGGGGTGGCGAGGGTATTAAAACTCTTTCTGTGCCCGAGCGTGCTACTATCACCAATATGGGAACAGA
>JAZONB010000050.1:0-3892 GCA_045654305.1 Acutalibacteraceae bacterium
TTCCTTTGTTGCGCCAACAGCCATAAGAGCACGTGCGCAACAATCTTCCCACAGGTCAACGTCTTCTTTTGTATAAAAAGCCACAACACGCTTACCTGTAGTACCCGATGTAGACTGTATTCTTACACAGTCCTTTAAATCAGTGCCTAAAAGTCCGTAAGGGTAAGCCTCACGTAAATCGTCCTTAGATAAAAACGGAAGCTTATGTAAATCATCTACACCCTTAATATCATCAGGTGTGACGCCCTTTTCTTCCATCTTTTTGCGGTAATAAGGAACATTTTCCCAAACGTGCTTAACCTGATTTACAAGTCTTTCGCTCTGCCAAGTACGAATTTGCTCGACTGAGGCGGTTTCTATTTGGGGTTGATAATAATTTGCCATCTTGGTATCTCCTTTAAGCTTTAGCGCCCAATTCAAAAGCTTTCTTATTTAATTCCAAAAATTTCTGTGGAACACTCGTTTCAATAGCGTTCTGCCATTCTTCTTCGGTAAAATCAAAGAAGCGTGAAAGCATTCCCATTAAAACTATATTAACAGCCTTTGAAGAACCTGCCTCCTCGGCTAATTTTAAAGCATCGAAAGCAATTAAATCAATACCCTTTGCCTTGATTTTTTCAGCAAGATTTTCGGGGTACTCAGCAGCACCTGTAATTACGGGCATAGGATTTATCTGCTGAGTATTGGTGATAATCTTACCATTTGGTTTCAAATAATCGGTGTAACGTGCAGCCTCCAACATTTCAAAAGAAACAATGAAATCTGCCTCGCCCTTATCAATTATCGGAGAATAAACCTTATCTCCGAAACGAACATATGTCACAACGCTGCCGCCTCTTTGACTCATTCCGTGAACCTCAGACACCTTGATGTCATAACCCTTTGTGAGCAAAAGCTTGCCGAGTAACTTAGAGGCTAAGAGACTTCCCTGACCGCCAACGCCGACAATCATTACATTTTTAGTTTCCATTTCTTAGTCCTCCCCACATTTAAGAGCATCAAATTTACACAACTGTCCGCAAACGCCGCAGCCAGTGCAAAGTGTATTGTCAATTTCGGCAATACCGTTCTTCATACTGATTGCAGGACAGCCTATCTTCATACACATTTTACAGCTTTTACATTTACTACCATCAACCACTAAAGGTTTGTTATGCTTAACATATTTAAGCAGTGCACAAGGACGGCGTGAAATAATAACCGATGGCTCATCAGCCGCCAATTCCTCCTTGACAGCCGCATCACATTCCGAGAGATTATATGGGTCAACCACACGAACTCGGTTAATGCCAACAGCACGGCATAATTCTTCAAGGTTGATTTTGGAGGCAGGGTCACCCTTTAAATTGTATCCCGTGGTGGGGTTCTGCTGATGACCTGTCATACCTGTAATAGAGTTATCAAGAATAATAACAGTTGAGTTAGAGCTGTTATATGCAATATTTACAAGGCCTGTGATACCCGAATGCATAAAGGTGGAGTCACCGATAACAGCAACTGCTTTACCGTCACTCACACCGCAGTTTGCCTTATTAAAGCCGTGTAGTCCTGAAACCGAAGCACCCATACAAATAGTGCTGTCAATAGCGGCTAAGGGCGGAACAGCGCCCAAGGTATAACAACCAATATCTCCCATAACGGTAAGTTTATTTTTTGCTAATATGTAAAATAGACCTCTGTGAGGACAGCCTGCGCACATAACGGGCGGACGGTTTGGAATGTTTTCATCAAGTGCTATTCCACTTTGAGGGGCTAAGCCGAATTTCTCAGCAATTTTATTTTGACTTAGTTCATCAATAAGAGAAAAGATTTCCTTACCCTCAACCTTTAAGCCAATAGAATTACAATGCTCCTCAATAAAGCCGTCTAATTCCTCTACAACAACAAGGCGGTCAACCTTTGTGCTAAAATCCTTTAGAAGATTTACGGGCATTGGATATATCATTCCCAATTTTAAAACTGGGTATTTATCGCCAAAAACTTCCTTTACATACTGATATGAGGTAGATGAGGTGATAAAACCAACCGACTTATCCTCACCGTCTTCAATGCGGTTAATCTCAGCGGTTTCGGCATACTCTACCAAAGCGTTAATTCTTTCCTCAACAATAGGATGACGCTTTTTAGCGTTGCCCGGCATCATAATGTATTTAGCGGGATTTTTTTCGTATGTTTTCTCTGATTCTATTCTATCGCTTTCCTCAACAACGCTTTGAGAGTGAGCCACACGGGTGCACATTTTAACGATAAAAGGAGTATCGAATTCTTCAGATAACTCGAATGCCAATTTAGTCATTTTAAGTGCTTCGTCCGAATCCGATGGCTCAAGCATAGGAATTTTGGATGCCTTAGCATAGTGACGGGAATCCTGTTCATTTTGTGGGCTGTGCATTCCGGGGTCATCGGCAACGGCAATAACTAATCCGCCGTTAACACCCGTATATCCTATTGTGAAAAGAGGGTCAGCAGCAACATTAAGACCAACGTGCTTCATTCCGCAAAAGCTTCTTTTACCTGAAAGGCTGGCTCCAAAAGCCGATTCCATAGCAACCTTTTCATTAGGCGCCCATTCGGCATAAATTTCCTTATATTTTGCAGCATACTCCGTTATTTCAGTACTCGGAGTACCTGGATAACTTGATACAAAGCTACAACCCGCCTCATAAAGGCCACGAGCAACTGCTTCGTTTCCAAGCATTAACTTCTTCATTTTTTACACCTCTAAAAAATACTATAATAAAATATTATATAACAAAATTCTGCTAAAATCAAACAAAAAGATAGATTTTAGCAGATTTTTTTACGGTTTTTTAATACTCAAATTAAGAACCAAAGCCATAACCGCAAGTGTTAAAAGTAAAATAAATGGCGCAGTATAACTGCCAAAAGTATCTAACAAGCTACTGCAAGCTGTTGCCATAAAAGATGCACAAATAAGGTTGCAGTTCATTACACTGAAATTTGTAGCAAAATTCTTTCCGCCGTAAAAGGCTGAAACAAAGGAACTAACCATTGTAGGACAAGAGCCATAAGACAATCCTGTTAAACAAAGCCCTATAATACATATCGGCAAAGAACTAATCAGCACCGACAAAAGCGTAGTACCTGCCGCTACTATTGTTAAAACAGTAGCAATGAACATAGTCTTTCGCCTACCAAGACAGTCAAACAAAGTGCCTGTAATAATTCTTCCTAAACCATTGCAGACTGCTAAAACTCCTACAAGTGTAGTAGCCAAGGCCACCTTTGCACCAACCGAAAGCGCTAAATCACGGGCAAAACTTATAACCGAGTTGCCCACCGCCGTTGCAAATGCAAGTAAAGCAAAGCCACGCCAAAATGAAAAGCGTTTTAACATTTCGGTTGTGGTGTAATCTTTTTGTTCAAAATCTTCCGAGCTACTGTTTGCCTTTTTCTTAGAAGTAGGTAAAACCACACTCGCATCAGGGCGTTTTAAAAACAAGCTCACCAAACCCAAAACAACAAAAAGTGCCATTCCTAAAAGAATATATGTACCTTTGCGGCCAAAATTACTTTTGAAGCTCAAATCTGCAATACTGCCAAGTATTAAAGAACTTGCGCCGAATCCCATCATAAGTGCACCTGTGCAAAAACCTTTTTTGTCAGGAAACCATTGGCTTACAGTGGAAATTATTACATTATAAGCAATACCAATACCAAGGCCTGCCATAGTAGCGTATGTCAAATAGAGTATTACTACATTTTCACCGTTTAAAAGTCCTGTAAGCATCATACCGCTTCCTGCCAAAATAGCCGAAGCAAACCCCGCAAATTTTACACCAATTTTACGGGATAAAAAACTACCTATTAAACCGCCTACACAAAAGAAACACATAGTGAGCGTAAAGTTTAGGGAAAGATTATTTGCAGC
>JAZONB010000051.1:0-8161 GCA_045654305.1 Acutalibacteraceae bacterium
GTCAAATGTAATAAAAAAACTTTGAAATTTGGAATATTATGTGTTAATATAAATATAATTGAGTGTTTTGGCATTTAATTTGTTAAAATTTTTAAAATTACAGGAGGTCACTATGGAAAAGAAACTTATCTACGACATTCACGACAGACCAAAGTTTGGTCAAATGCTCATCTTTGCTTTACAGCAAGTGTTGGCAATTTTGGCGGCTACTATTGCTGTGCCGACCATCATCGGTTTACCAACTCAAATCCCCGCAGCAATTCTCGGCGCGGGTATCGGTACGCTGATTTATCAGCTTTTCACTAAGTTTAAAAGTCCCGTTTTTCTTGGTAGCTCTTTCGCATTTTTGAACTCTCTCTTTGTTGCTTTAGCTTATGGCTATTGCGGTATTATGCTTGGCTCTGCGGTTGCAGGTCTTGTGTATGTTATCATCGCTATAATCATCCACTTTGTGGGCACCGCTTGGGTGGACAAGCTTATGCCTCCTGTTATTATCGGTCCTACAGTTGCTCTTATAGGACTTTCGTTAGCAGGCTCTGCAATGGGTGATATGGTAAAGGCTAACGCTTCTAAAATTTACGGCGGATATAACCTTGTTGCTTTGTTCTGCGGTTTTGTAACATTCCTTGTTATTGTTATATCTTCTACCCAAAAGCGTCACACAATGCCTCGTTTGGTACCGTTTATCCTTGGTATTTTAGCTGGCTACGCAACTGCTACAATATTCACTTTAATAGGCAAAGCTACCGGCAGTGATTATTTGATGATTATAAACTTCCAACCTGTAATTGATAACTTTATTGCTGCTGACGGCACCTTTAAGGGTATCACCTCCATTATTGATTATCCTCGTTTTGCGCTTGTCGAGGGTATTAAAGAACTTACTTCGGGCAAAATGTCTGCCGAAGTTCTTAGTGCTAATGCAAATGCCAAACTACTTGATATGGGTGGTATCATTGAAGTAATTATCGCTTTCTTACCAGTTGCATTGGTGGTATTCGCTGAGCATATTGCTGACCATAAGAATTTGTCTTCCATCATTGACCGTGATTTAATCAAAGACCCCGGTCTTTCACGCACCTTGTTGGGTGACGGTGTTGGCTCAATTGCAGGTACTGTATTTGGTATTTGCCCCAACACAACCTACGGTGAATCGGTTGGCTGTGTTGCTATTACCCGCAACGCATCTGTTGCAACCATCACAACTACTGCATTTATGTGCATAATTCTTTCGTTCATTAAACCTATCATGGTTATTTTGCAGACTATACCATCTTGCGTAATGGGCGGCGTTTGTCTAACCCTTTACGGATTTATAGCTGTTTCGGGTCTTAAAATGTTTAAAGACCTTGATTTGGGCGAACATAAAAATCTATTTGTAGTTTCCTCTATACTAATTTCAGGTATTGGCGGCCTTACAATTCAGATTCCCTATCAGTTTGCTGAAAATGGTGCAGTTGCGGCAACTATTCAGGTTACTTCGATTGCTACAGCGCTAATTATCGGTATTGTAACCAACGCTATTCTTACCAAGGTGGAAAATAAAAAATGAAAAATTACGATAATGTGACCATTTTTAATCATCCGCTTATTCAGCATAAAATTGCGATTTTGCGTGATGAAAAAACCAGTATGAAGGAATTTCGCGAACTGATTGAGGAAATCACAACGCTTATGACCTTTGAATGTTTGCGTGAGGATGTACCTACTACCGAGCGTGTGGTGAAAACTCCGTTGGAGACCTGCACACAGCGAGTAGTAAAAGATAATGCCATTGTTATTGTTCCGATTCTTCGCGCAGGCCTTGGTATGGTTAACGGTATTCATGTGCTTTTCCCATCTGCAAGAGTGGGTCATATAGGACTTTATCGTGATGAGGAAACCCTTGAACCTTGTGAATATTATTGCAAACTGCCCGAGGGTATTGAGGAGAAATTGGTATTGGTAGTTGACCCAATGCTTGCTACCGGAGGCAGTGCTTGCGATGCAATCGATATGCTGAAGAAACGCGGTTGCAAACATATTAAGTTTATGGCAGTTATCGGGGCTCCCGAGGGCGTAAGCCGTGTTGCGGAGGCTCATCCTGATGTACCGATTTTTGTTTCAACACTTGATCGTTGCCTTAATGAGAACGGATATATTTTACCGGGACTTGGAGACGCAGGCGACCGACTTTTCGGTACAAAATAATATAAATTCTGAAAACAGATACGTAGCAGATGTCTACGTATCTGTTTTTTAAAATTTATTACATAGCATAAAATAAAAAAAGTCAAAAAAAGACTTGATTTTTCTAGGTTTAGCAATTACAATGACCTTAGCATAATACTCGTAAAAAATATGATACAGAGGAGAATTATTATGTTTGACAAATTTCCGATTTTAGCTTGGCCTGCCGATGCTCTTAGCGAGAGAAAAATCGACGAAGTAAAACTATGGAAGGAAATAGGACTTACTGTTAACATCAGTAATGGCTATGATGAAAAAATTCACGACAAGTCTCTTATGCTCAGACTTTTAGATGAGTGTCAGAAGTATGACATTAAGCTTATAGTTAATGATAAGCGTCTTATTTGGAATGGTGCCGCTGCTGACCCTGAAGCATATCGTGAAAGATATAGAGCAGCATATAAAGATTTTGGTAAGCATCCCGCAACTCTTGGCTTCTATATTGGCGACGAGCCGATGAAAAAGAATATGGATGATGTTTTGATGGCTTTTAAAATTCAGAAAGAGGAAGCTCCTGAATTATTACCTTTCTTGAATCTTTTGCCTATCTGGCCACAATCTAATCCACCATATATGGGCTTTGAAACCTTGGAAAATTATCTCTCTTTTATGAAAGAAAACTATAACGCTACTCTTTTGTCTTATGACCGTTATAATCAGATGACAGGCAGTGAAGCTGGTGTGAATACATATTTCCACGATATGCGTATATATAACGAATTGGCTCAAACACTTGATATTCCGCTTTGGACTTGCCTTTTGACAATAGGCCATTGGGATTATAAATTACCTACCGAGGAAGAGGTTCGTTGGCAGTTTAACACAGCACTTGCAGGTGGTTGTACCGGTATCATCTGGTTCACAATGAATGAGGTGCAGTTTGTGGTAAACTATCATGGTGCTGCGATTGATATGTTTGGTAATAAAACTCCGAGTTTCCATAACCTTGCAACCGTTGCAAATCATTTCCATGCATCTACTGCTGATATCTTTAAGGATTTAAAGCTTGACAAGTGCTACCATGTAGGACATGCTTGGGGTGGATATGAATTGTTTGAACCCGGTGTTAGTGATATAATTTTAGATATAAAATCACTTAAAGATACCGACCTTATTTTAAGCTTCTTTACTCATAAAAACGGTGACAAGTATGTGGCTGTAGTTAACAACTCCAAAACTGTTAACAACCACAACTTTAACATTACCTTTAACCGTAAGAAGTGTGACCCTTACGAAATCAAGGCTTACGGACAAGAGGTTAGTGTTTACGGCAGCTATCCTAACAAGGATAGCCACAACTTTGACCCGAGAAGAGAGAACAATACAGAGAGTAACGACCAAGAGCGTTATACAGTAAACCTTTGGGCAACAGCAGGTCAAATGTATTTGTTTAAAATTAAATAAATTTCCAAATAAAAGCCTTGTTGATTCAAGGCTTTTGTTTTTTAGTATAAAAGTTATATAAATAACATTAGTGTGGTAAACTAATTTTCAAGGTTAGTTTGTTAATTATTAAACATTCTTAAAAGTTGACATTAAAGGCGATTTTTAGTATAATCTAATGTGGTAAATTTTACAAAGAAAGGTAGATTTTTTTATGGCTTCCTATCTAAAAGGAATTCGTCTTCCTCACAGAAAAAACACAGCTAATAAGGCTCCTGTGAGAATGACGGTTCCGAGTAGTGTGATTATCCCTACCTCAATGCATATAGGCGCGCCCGCAATACCCGTTGTCAAAAAAGGGGATAAGGTGTGCGTAGGTACTCTTATTGCTGAGGCGGCAAACGGTCTTTCTGTTCCTGTTCATTCGAGTGTTTCGGGTACAGTTAAGGAGGTTAGCGAGCTTTTAATGTCTAACGGAGGTACTGCTCCTGTAATCAAAATTGAGACAGACGGTGAGCAGACACTTGACAGTGATATAACCATTCCCGTTATCAATGATAAAGTAGACTTTATTCGTGCAATTAAGGATAGTGGCGCAGTCGGTCTTGGCGGGGCGGGTTTCCCCACATACGCTAAGCTTGGTACAGATGTGAAAATAGATTATCTTGTAGTTAACGGCGCTGAGTGCGAGCCTTATATTACGAGTGACAGTTTGACAATGCAAGAACATTCAGACGATATTGTTTTTGCTTTGGAAACACTTCTAAAGTATTTTGATATTGGTCAAGTAGTTATCGGCATTGAAAATAACAAGCCGTTAGCTATTAAAACTTTAAAGCAAGCTACCAGTCAGAACTCTAAAATCAGCGTAAAGGAACTACCCTCGATTTATCCTCAGGGCGGTGAAAAGGTGCTGATTTATCATACTGTTGGCAGAGTAGTCCCCGAGGGCAAGTTGCCTATTGATGCGGGTTGCATAGTGCTTAACAGTACTACCTGCGCATTCATTGGCAAGTATCTCAAGACAGGTATGCCCTTAGTCGAGAAATGCGTCACTGTGGACGGTAGCGCCATTAAGGAACCTAAAAATGTAATTGCTCCTATCGGTGCTACTATATCCGATGTTATTGAGTTTGCTGGCGGGTTTAAAGAAGAACCTGCAAAGGTGATTTATGGCGGACCAATGATGGGAATTTCTGTTCCTGACCTTTCATACCCGATTATTAAGAATACCAACGCTATATTGGCTTTCGATGAGTCGCAGACTGTAATACCCAAAACCACAGCGTGTATCAGATGCGGAGCATGTGTAAATGTGTGTCCGTTTGGAATAAATCCTCCTGCTATTGCAAAAGCGCTTAAAAACGAGGATTTCGAGACTCTAAAGCAAGTAGGAACTAATCTTTGTATGGAATGCGGTTGCTGTTCCTATGTTTGTCCGGCAAGCCGTCCGTTGGTTACTAATAACCGACTTGCAAAGCAAGCGCTTAGAGAGCACGCTAAAAAGGAGGCAGAATAATGACACAGTTACACATTTCATCATCTCCTCATATTCACGGCCAAAAAACCACATCAAGAATTATGCTTGATGTAATAATTGCCTTAATGCCTGCTACTATTGCCGGATTTATAATTTTCGGCTTAAAGGCATTATCGGTAGTAATGATGTGTATTGCCGTTTGTGTTATATCCGAGATAATTTTTAATAAGATAGTTGGAAAAGAAGACACTACCGATGATTTAAGTGCCGTTGTTACAGGCCTTTTGTTAGGACTAAATCTTCCTGCAGATACTCCGTTATGGCAGGCGGCTGTTGGCAGTATTTTTGCTATCGTGCTTGTTAAATGTATGTTCGGAGGAATAGGCTGTAATCTTGTTAATCCCGCAATTACTGCGAGAGTATTTATGCTCATAGCCTTCAGCAGTTTAGCAAAGCCGAGCTTTCCTGTTGACAGCGTTGCATCGGCTACACCTTTGGTTGATTTGGCCGAGGGAAAGAGTGTCGATTTACTTGATTTGTTCTTAGGCAACATTGGTGGCGCTATCGGTGAAACCTGTAAACTAGCACTGCTCGTAGGCGGAATTTACTTAATTTTACGCAGAGTTATTTATTGGCATTTACCTGTGACCTATATCGGTACAGTTTTTGTTTTGAGCTTCCTTGTAAAGGATTTCAGCCTCACAGCCGCACTTTCTCAGGTGCTTTCGGGCGGTCTTATAATAGGTGCTTTCTTTATGGCAACCGATTATGTGACTTCTCCTGCTACTCCTAAGGGAAAGGTAATATTCGGTGTAGGTGCCGGAATTATCACTGTGCTTATTCGTTTCTGGGGCGTTTATCCTGAGGGCGTTTCGTTTGCAATTTTGCTTATGAATATTCTTAACCCTTATATAAATGTATGGTCCAGAAGAAAGCTTTTCGGGAGGGCAAAATAATGAAAAATCATATTAAAAATGTTCTCTCGTTGACAATTATTTGTGCTGTTGTATCATTGTTATTGGCATTAACCAACTCTATAACTGCACCTATAATCAAGCAACAGGAAAATGCTGCTGTGGGTGATGCTTTTAAAAAGGTTTTACCAAGCGGTGAAGATTTCCAGATGGTAGATATTTCAAAATTTACCCTGCCCCAAACAGTAGAAGAGGCATACACCGAGAAAAACGGCGGTTGTGTTATTAAACTGAGAACCGCAGGATATGGCTCGGATTTAATTCTTATGTGTGGAGTTAATAAAGAGGGTGTTGTTGAGGGCGTTGAGTATATTTCGGGTAATGAAACCTTGGGATATGAAACCACCTACGGCGAAAAGTTAAAAAATGCAACAATAGATACTGTTGCAGATGTAGAAACAATAGCGGGAGCTACTAAAACTACAGGCGCATTTAAGGATGCAGTTAAGGATGCTTTAAATGCTGCAGTGATTTTAGGCGGCGGCTCGGTAGATATCAGAGACGAAGCTACTGTTTTAAATGATAATCTAAGTGGTGCTTTGTCTTCAGCTGACGGCAAGTTTACAGAAATATTTATAACCGAGGAAATCGGAAATGTAAGCGCAGTTTACAAGGCAGATAACAATACGGGTTATGTTTTTGTTTCGGGAGAAAGCTTTATTGCTACCGATAATAACGGCAATGTATTAACCGAAGCGGATGAAACCGTAAAAACAGAGATAAATAATGCTGCTTTAAAGGTTATCAACTCTACGTTGACAGAAATTGATATTTCTAATACCCAAAATATGCCTTCTCACGTGCAAAAAGCGTATAAAACTTCGGGCGGAAATTATCTGTTCGATTTGCGCGCTGCGGGTTATGGCATAAACGGTGATAAATACACCCGTTCAGGTGAGTATATTGAAATCAGAGTAAGTGCGACACCGACAGGTAAAATTATCGCTTGTAAAACCACCGCTCAAAAGGAGAGCGAGGGTATAGGCGATGCTTGCGCTAAGCCTGAGTTTTATGACCAATTTAATGGTAAGCAGGAAAGTGATTATGACCAAGTCGATGCTATAGCAGGTGCTACAATTACTACAAACGGTTACAAGACGGCTGTTTCAAAAGTCTTTGAGGCTGTAAGAATTTTAGAGGGAGGTGCTAAATAATGAAAAAAGGCAATAATATGTCAACATTATTAAAGGGCATTCTCCTCGAAAACCCCGTTTTCGTACTTGTTTTGGGAACCTGTCCAACCTTGGCAACAACCACCTCGGTAATTGGTGCTTTTAGTATGGGTCTTGCCGCAATGGCGGTTTTAATCTGTTCAAATGCTGTAATTTCTTTGCTTCGTAAGGTTATTCCCGAAACGGTTAGAATTCCGTGCTATATCGTAATCATTTCGGGCTTTGTTACTATTGTTAAGTTGTTTATTCAAGCCTATTTACCGTCTATTTACAGTTTGCTAGGCGTTTATCTCGATTTGATTACCGTTAACTGTATAATACTCGGCAGAGCAGAAATGTTTGCGGGTAAAAACTCTGTGGGCAAATCTGCTTTAGATGGCATCGGTATGGGTATAGGATTTACATTGGCATTGGTGTCAATAGCTGTTATAAGAGAGGTTATAGGAGCTGGCACCTTTGCGGGAATGGCTATTCCTTTTGTTATCGACCACAGAATTGAGTTCTTTATAAAAGCACCCGGCGGACTTGTGGTTTACGGTATTATGATAGCGGTTGTAAATCTTATAACAAAAGGCAAGGCTCCGTTTAAGAAAGAATTTTCTTGTGCTAGTTGTCCCTCTGCCGGCGTTTGTCACACCGCTTGCAAGACTTTAAAGGAGGAAAATTAAAATGGAAAGTTATAAGACTCTAATTGTAATTTTAATGTCCTCTATTCTTGTTAATAACTATGTTTTAAATCGTTTTTTGGGAATATGTCCTTTCTTAGGTGTTTCTAAAAAGTTAAATCAGGCAGTAGGTATGGGTATTTCGGTTATTTTTGTAATGCTTTTAGCAACTGCTGTTACTTGGCCTATTCAGTATTATGTTCTTAATGTGATTGGCTTAGGCTATATGCAAAACATTCTGTTTATTCTCATAATTGC
>JAZONB010000052.1:0-4686 GCA_045654305.1 Acutalibacteraceae bacterium
CCAATCATTCCGATTTCTTCATCCGTTGTTAAAACAGCTTCTATCGGTGGATGACTGATATTTTTGCTTTCCAAAATCGCCAAAATAATTGCAACGCCAATTCCGTCATCTGCACCGAGTGTGGTGTTATTGGCCTTTAAAAAATCGCCGTCAACAATTATTTCGGGTCCTTTTTCTAAAAAGTTATGGTTACTGTCAGCAGACACCTGACACACCATATCAAGATGTCCTTGCAAGATTATAGGCTCGGCGTCAGCTTTATCGACACTTGCTTGTTTGAAAATTATAACATTGTCAGCATTGTCTCTTTTATACTCTAAGCCATTCTTTTTAGCAAAGTTTTCACAGAAATCTGCGATAAACTTCATATTTGTTGAGCCTCTCGGTATTTCGGTAATTTCTTTAAATATTTCTAAAACCCTGTTGTTCATTTTATCTCCTGTTTTACAAAAGTGTTGTTGTGCAGTACATAGGTAAATTTGAATCCTATTTCTTTTAAATATTTTTCTGTTTCTTTGAATGCGAAGTCCAAAGTGTCTTTTGAATGGGCATCAGATGTAATAATTATTTTACCATCATTATCCTTAATTATTTTAAGTAAATTTTCTGCAGGATAAGGGCTTGTACGATATTTTCTTGACATCGCACCAGTGTTGACCTCAAAAAAACTTTCGCTTTTTAGAGCGATTTTTAAATATTTTTCGGCTATTTTACTATACATAACATTAGATAACAACAAATCAGAATCTTGTTCATCAAATTTTGTAATCAAATCAAAGTGACCGATGATTTGAGGCTTGAATTTTAAAATATAATTACAAAAATCCGAATAATAACTTTCGGCAAAACTTTCAATATCATTATCATATAATGCCAAAGCTTTTTTATATCCTTCAAAGTTATGGTCTAAAGGTAAAATAATATCATCGCGTCTGATGTAATGATGCGAGCCGATAATATAGTCAAAATCATTGCCACAGCTAATCGGAGAAAGCGCTTCATCTTCTATACCTAAATAAATTTCGATATCATTGCTGTATTTTTCTTTTAGTTCAATGATTGTCCTTATATAATCGTTGATATTGGCTATGCCAAAAGAGTCAAAACCAGGTTTTTTATGTCCTGAAAATCCTAAAGAAGAAAAACCGTTATGTATAGCGGAAATCACAATTTCCTCAGCCGTATTATCGCCATCGCAAAATAGAGTATGCGTATGAAGATTGCAAAGCATAGTTTCACCCAATCCTTTTAACACTTTAAACAAATACAGTATACTATACATTATATTTTTATGCAATAATAAGTTATATAAAAATATCAGTAAATTATCTTGACTAAAGTATCTGTTTGTGGTAGAATAATCTAGATAAAATATTGCGTGATAGAAAGGTGTGTCTTGTAATGAAATTAACAATAAATAACGTTAATTATTTTAAAGACGGTGCTTTTCGTTTTGGTGATTATTCACTTGATATCGCAGACTCTTCTCCCCTATTACCGCAAGCTAATGGCGGTATTGTTTCTAAATTTAATAATTGTTTTATTTTTCCGGCCTTCTGTGATGTACATGTTCATCTCAGAGAGCCGGGTTTTTCATATAAAGAAACAATAAAGAGTGGTACCTTAGCGTCTGCTCGCGGCGGTTATTCAGACGTCTGCAGTATGCCAAACTTAAAACCCGTACCCGATAGTGTTGAGAATATTAAACTTCAACAAGACATAATTGACAAAGACGCTGTGATTCGCGTTCACCCGTACGCTTCAATTACCCTAAATCAAGATGGTAAAGAATTGAGCGATTTTCATTCTTTAAAAGATAAATGTATTGCTTTTTCCGATGACGGCAGAGGTGTACAGTCAGCTGAGCTTATGGAACTGGCTATGTTAAAAGCTAAAAGTCTTAACAAAATGATAGTTGCACACTGTGAGGATAACTCACTTTTAAATGCGGGTTATATCCATGACGGTGAGTATGCAAGACTTCACGGTCATAAAGGAATATGTAGCGAAAGCGAATGGGGTCCTATAAAAAGGGATATTGAGCTTGCCCGCAAAACAGGTTGCAAATACCATGTTTGTCACATTTCATGTAAAGAAAGTGTTCAGCTTATTAGAAAGGCAAAAGCCGAGGGTGTGAATATTACCTGTGAAACCGCCCCACACTATCTTGTATTTAACGATATGGATTTAATTGATGAGGGACGTTTCAAAATGAATCCCCCTATCCGTAGTGAAGAAGACCGTCAGGCATTGATTGAGGGAATTATAGACGGAACTATTGATATGATAGCTACAGACCACGCTCCCCACTCTGAGGAAGAAAAAACAAGAGGTCTTAAAAACAGTTTTATGGGTGTTGTAGGTATTGAAACTGCTTTTTCTGTAATGTACACATACCTTGTTAAAACGAATATTATTTCACTCGAAAAGCTAATAGATTTAATGGCAATTAATCCTCGCAAAAGATTTGGATTGCCGCTTAATGATGATATTTGTGTGTTTGATTTGAACGCTAAATATAAAGTTAACCCAAAAGAATTTCTTTCAAATGGAAAATTTACACCTTTTGAAGGTAAAGAACTTTATGGCGTTAATAAGCTCACTGTATGTGACTCAATGGTTGTTTATAAATAGGAGGATATAGAAAATGGCAAAAAGAACAGACATCAAAAAGATTTTAATTATAGGCTCCGGTCCTATAGTTATCGGTCAAGCTGCAGAGTTTGATTACGCAGGAACTCAGGCTTGTTTAGCGCTGAAAGAAGAGGGCTATGAGGTTGTTTTGTGCAACTCAAACCCTGCTACCATAATGACCGATACTACTATTGCCGATAAGGTATATATGGAACCGTTGACACTTGAATATATTGCAAAGATTTTAAGATATGAGCGTCCTGATGCTATCGTTCCGGGAATTGGCGGTCAAACAGGACTTAATCTTGCTATGCAATTGGAGAAAAAAGGCATATTAAAAGAGTGCGGCGTTGAGCTTTTAGGTACAAGCAGTGAAAGTATCGAAAGGGCCGAAGACCGTGAGTTGTTTAAAGAGTTATGTCTTTCAATCGGCGAGCCTACTATTCCTTCTGAAATCACTTATAATTTGGAAGAAGCAAAGGAAGCCGCTAAAAGAATCGGTTATCCTGTTGTTTTGCGTCCCGCTTTCACTTTAGGTGGAACAGGCGGCGGCTTTGCCTACAGCGAAGAAGAACTCGTTGAAGTTGGTATTAATGCATTTAAGCTTTCCCCTGTTCATCAGGTTTTAATTGAGAAAAGTGTTAAGGGATATAAAGAGATAGAATTTGAGGTTATGCGTGACTCTAACGACCACGCAATTACCATTTGCGGAATGGAAAATATCGACCCTGTAGGAGTTCATACAGGTGACTCTTTGGTTGTAGCACCCATACTCACTCTTAACGATAAAGACCTTAAAATGCTTAATGACAGTGCAATTAAGATTATTAAAGAGCTTAAAATTGAGGGTGGCTGTAATGTTCAGTTTGCTTTAAATCCCGAAACCTCTGAATACTATTTAATCGAGGTTAACCCCAGAGTTTCCCGTTCTTCTGCTTTGGCATCAAAGGCCAGTGGTTATCCGATTGCACGAGTAACAGCAAAAATTGCCGTTGGTATGGCACTTGAAGATATTGAGATTGCAAACACAAATGCCGCATTTGAGCCTCGTCTTGATTATATAGTAGCTAAAATGCCTCGTTTCCCCTTTGATAAATTTGCAAGCGCTCCAAATACTCTTGGCACTCAAATGAAAGCCACGGGTGAGGTTATGGGAATTGGCTCTACATTGGAAGAGTGCTTACTAAAATCTGTTCGTTCCTTAGAAACAGGTGCTAACCATTTTTATCTTCCTAAATTTAAAAATCTTTCCAAAGAAGAATTGTTTGATTATATTAAAGAATTTAAGGACGACACTATTTTTGCAGTTGCACAGCTTTTGCGTTTAGGTGTAACTACTTCTGAACTCCACAATGCAACAAAAATTACCGAGTACTTCTTAAAGTGCCTTGAAGGCATTGTTAAAATGGAAAGTGTTGTTGCTGACAACAAAAACGATATCAAGGTTTTAAAAGACGCTAAGGTAATGGGATTCAGCGATAAAATCATTGCTACTCTTTGGGATGTTACTGAGCGTGAGGTTTTCGACCTTAGAAAAGCAAACAACATCTTCCCTGTTTATAAAATGGTTGATACTTGTCACACCAATGCATATATCCCCTATTTCTATTCTTCTTACCAAGGTGAAAATGCATCGGTTCTCACCGACCATAAAAAGATTATTGTTTTAGGTGCAGGTCCTATTCGTATCGGTCAAGGTGTTGAGTTTGACTATTCGACAGTTCACGCTGTTACAACAATTAAAAACTCGGGTTATGAGGCTATTATAATTAATAATAACCCCGAAACTGTTTCTACTGACTACACATGCTCTGATAAGCTTTACTTTGAACCGCTAACAACAGAGGATGTTATGAATATTATTGAGTTTGAAAAGCCCGAGGGTGTTATTGCTTCCCTCGGCGGTCAGACTGCAATTAACTTGGCTGAGCCTCTTATGAAGCACGGCGTTAAAATAATCGGTACTGACTGTGCCGCTATCGAAAAAGCCGAAAACAGAGATAGCTTTGAAAAGGTATTAAAATCTCTTGATATACCACAACCACAAGGCAA
>JAZONB010000053.1:0-21502 GCA_045654305.1 Acutalibacteraceae bacterium
GGTTCCGCCTAATTTTTGTATGCTGCTTAGAAAATATATTTCCTCGGCTAAGCTTACAAAGGTTTTTCAGCCACCGTTTGAAAGAATAGCGGAACTGTATTTTTCTGCCGCAAACGAGATGGGTGACACCGAAAATTACCGTCTGGTTTGCGAGCTGATAGGCGGAAGAGCCAATGTTATACTAGTACGGGAAAATGGAAAAATTGTAGATGCGTTAAGACACAGTGATGTAGAAACCGCAAAGCGTCTCATTTTACCGGGAGCGGTTTATGAATATCCCGAAAGGGAAGAAAAACTAAATCCATTGACTGCGTCTTTGAAAGAAATCTCTGAAAACCTTGATAAAAATACCCCTGACCTTGCTAAAAAACTGCTTGGCAGAATTGAGGGTTTTTCTCCTTTGATTTGCAGAGAAATAGAACATAAGTCGGTTAGTGTGGGGTTAGAGTCAGCTTTGAAAGAAGTTTTGGCAGACTTAAAGAAAAACAATAAACCGACACTTGTGTTAAAGCCTGATGGCACACCTTTTGAATATTCATTTACCGATATTTCGCAGTACGGTGCGGAATTTAAAAGTAAAACCGCCGACAGCTTTAGTGCTCTCTTGGATGAATTTTATTCGGCAAGAGAAAATGCCGCGCGCATAAATGCTTATGCAAATGATATTATAAGGCTTGTGAAAAACTTAAAAAATCGCACCGAAAAGAAGTTGGCATTAAGGCTTAGTGAAATTAAAAAGTGTGAAAACAGAGAAACTTTAAGAATTTACGGCGAGCTTTTAAAAATGAATCTGTATAAGCTGAAATCGGGTGACAGCGAAGCGGTAGTTGAAAACTATTATGACGAGAATTTGGGGCTTGTAAGAATTCCTATGAATCCCGCTTTGTCGCCCTCTAAAAATGCCGATAGATATTTTAAGGAGTATAAAAAGACCTATACTGCCGCTCAAACACTTAGCACACTTACCGAACAAGATAAAGAGGAAATAATATATTTCGACTCCGTTTTAGAAAGTATAAGCAGGGCTTCGACGCTTGCAGAAATCAAGGAAATCAGAGAAGAACTGTGCGATGCGGGGTATATCAAGAAAACCCAGCAAAAAGGCAATAAAAAAGCGGTTACTACCGCACCGAAGGAATATATATCTAAAGAAGGCTACCGCATTTTAGTCGGCAAAAATAACACGCAAAATGATTATTTAACCACACGTCTTGCCTCTAAAAACGATTTATGGTTTCACACTAAAGATATTCCCGGTTCTCACGTAATTATTATGAACGGCGGGCGCGAGGTGTCGGACGAAACATTGGCTTTTGCGGCAAACTTGGCGGCAGTTAACTCTAAAGCCGCAACATCATCTCAGGTGCCTGTGGATTACACTCAGGTGAAATTCGTCAAAAAACCAAACGGGGCAAAACCCGGAATGGTGATTTATACTACTAATAAAACATTATATGTAACCCCTTGTAAGGAGGGAGATTTATGAAAGTAGGTATTTCTACAGCTTCGTTTTATCCGATGGAGACAGAGCTTGCATTAGAGGAAATAGGCGAGGCGGGAGTTAAAAATACCGAGATTTTCTTTAACTGCGAAAGCGAGCTTAAAGACAGTTTTATTGATCTTCTTTTGGAAATAAAGGAAAAGTACGGTCTTAACATAACTGCTGTACATCCGACTATGTCGTTGGCGGAATCTTTTATGATATTTTCGGCGTATGAGCGCCGTTTTCACGAAGCGTTAAAACAATACTGTCGTTATTCTGAGGTCGCAAAAGAGCTTGGCGCGAAATATATAATAATGCACGGCGGAAAGCCGAACGGAATACTAAGCGACGAGGAATACTGCGACCGATATATGGCTTTAAAGGAGCAGACCCGCAAAAACGGTGTTACGGTTTTACAGGAAAACGTTGTTAACTACCGTTCCGGGGATGTTGAGTTTTTGCGCAGTATGAGGGAAATTTTAGGTAATGAAGCCGAATTTTGTTTTGATATAAAACAGAGTATCAGAAGCGGTTATCTTCCTTTTGATTTAATAAACGAGTTTTACGATAATATAAAGCATTATCACATAAGTGACCACTCGGTTGCAGGGGACTGCCTGTTACCGGGTGATGGCAAATTTGATTTTGATGGCTTTTTCAGGTTTCTCAAAGCAAAAGATTATAAAGGCGCTTTAATCACAGAGGTTTACAGATTTTCTTATAAAAATTATGATGATATATTCAAATCTTATAAAAAAATTGTAGAAAATTGTATGAAATTATAAAAAAAATAACTTGTTATTTTGAGGTATATGTGCTAAAATGATTTTGTGTGACATATTAGTCAAAACATTTCGAAAAGAGGGTATATAGTGAATAATTACAGTTTAAAATATATGCTTAATGTAGCTGTCAGATACTGGATAGCAATAGCGTTGGCTGCGATTTTTGCCGCTGGTGTTGCCTTTTCCTATATAAATTTCATTGCACCTCCCAAGTATTCTGCTAAAGGCTCTATCGTTGTTACGAACGGTAAGATTATTACCAGCAATGACGACGATAAAAACACATCCGCTTCTAAGGTTGAAAACTCGGATATTGTAGCATCACTCAACTTCGTTGACACCGTAACTGATATCCTCAAAACCTCGGGAATTTATAAGATATTAGCTAACAATATCGATGAAGAATATTCATTCGGTCATTTGATGGGAAGCACCAGTGTTGTAAGAAGAAATGATGATACCATATTTATTGATGTCACATTTACAGATTCTGACCCTAAAAGGGCGGTTAAAATTGTAAATGAGTATTTGAATATTGCTCCCGATTATATTAACACTATGGTTAAAAACGCTTCTGCATCAATAGTTGCTGCTGACGGCGCAAGTTGGGGATACCCAAGTGATATTGTTGTTGTCGGCATTGGTGGAATTGTCGGAGCAGTAGCTATGTATTTGATAATTTTCTTCATTTATTCTTCAAGTAATGTCATAAGAGACGGTGAAGATGTTGAGGAGATTATAGACATTGATGTTATAGGAATTGTGCCGGACTTTTCTGCGAGCAAATCCCACGAAAAACGTTACGGCGTGTATTATGGTGCAGGAGGCAAGAAAAATGGCTAAAAATAATAATGCTAACATTGCCAATCAGGCTCCCTTTGCTGTAGTTGAGGCTTATAAAAACATCAGAATCCGTCTGCTTTATATTTTGGAAAATATGCAGGGCAAGGTGTTGGCTTTCACTAGCCCTAATGTTTCTGAGGGTAAATCTACAACGGCTGTTAATATGGCAATAACCCTTTCACAGTTAAATAAGAAGATACTTTTGATAGACGGAGATATCCGCCGTGCAACAATTCACAAAAAGTTAAAGCTTACAAACGAAAGAGGTTTAAGCGATATCTTAGCGAGAGAGTGTCAGTTCAGTGATGCGGTTGCAAGTTATAATTCTTATCTTGATGTGTTAACAAGCGGTAGCATATTGACCAATCCTTCGGATTTAATCGGTTCTACTGATTTTGATGAACTTGTGAAAAAACTTAAAGATGAGTACGATTATATAATCATCGATACTCCTCCTGTAAATATTGTTTCAGATGCTTTGGCAATCTCGAAAAAGTGTGACGGTGTAGTTTTGATTGCTCGTATTGCGTACACTACTTACGCTCAATTAAGAACCGCAAAAAATGCGCTGAAAGCGCTTGACATTAATGTCTTGGGCACTATACTTAACGGTTCGGGCGGAACCAGAAAAAAATATGGCTCATATTATAAATACGGTTACAAATAAAAATCAACTTCCCATAACGCGCAAGGGTTATGGGAATATTTTTATAAGGCGGTGATTTTTTGTATTTCGATATTCATTCTCATATACTTCCCTATGTTGATGACGGGGCAACGGATATGGACGATGCGACCCAGCTTTTGAAAATGGCTAAGGAAAACGGAATATCAACCATTTTGGCAACACCGCATTTTTACCCCAGTGAAGATGTGCTGGATGACTTTTTACGTAAAACAAAAAACACTTTTAAACTTTTAAATGAAAAAATTGAAAATCTTGGGTTGCCTAAGGTGTATTTGGGTTGTGAAATATTATATTTTCAAGGTCTTGGAAGGGCGGATAGTCTCTCTACCTTGACCCTTAACGGTTCAAAATATCTTTTAATAGAGCTTAGCAGTTATGATATTAATAAGTATCTTTTTGAGGATTTGACCCGTCTGAAAAAGAGAGGGTATATTCCTATAATTGCTCACTTTGAAAGATACCGCAAAGCAAAAGGATTTAAAAAGCTGTTTTCATTTGTTAAATCAAACGGTATAATAGTTCAAATTAACACTATTACCTTGTTGACACCAAAATATCTCAGGTTTTTAAAGAAGGTTTTAAAGTCGGGTATTTTTTGCGTTTTGGCTAGCGATGCGCACTCGTTAAAAAATCGTCCGCCCTTGTTTAAGAGTGTTTTGGATATTGTTAAAGAAAAATTAGGTAATAAATATCACGAAGAACTCATAAACAATTCTCAGAAGCTTGAAGAAAAAATTACGGGTGAAGATATTGGAGAGCAAAAACCTTAAAATAACTGTGTCGGGGGACCTTGTATATTTACAGTTTCCGAAATTTTTAGAGCGTGAGGGGATAAGGCACGTCTTTTCAACCCGTCACGGTGGCGTCAGCACAGGCGACTGCGCATCTATGAATTTAAGTTTTAACAAGGACACTAACCCTCAAAATGTAATCAAAAATTTCGAGATTTTATGTAATGGTGTAGGAATCAGCACCGAAAATTTGGTTTTAAGCCATCAGACCCATACTAATAACGTAATAACCGTTGATGAAAGCCATCGGGGCACAGGTATTTCGAAACCTCCGTTTTGCGATGTGGACGGTATGATTACAAATAAATCGGGAGTTGCGCTTGTTACTCAGTATGCCGACTGTACTCCGCTTGTATTTTATGACCCCGTGAAAAAGGTGATAGCCACCTCGCACGCGGGATGGCGTGGCACAGTCCGACTTATCGGCAAATGCACGGTTGATAAAATGGTGAGAGAATTCGGTTGTGCCCCTGAAGATATAATTGCAGGCATAGGTCCTTGTATTGGCAAATGCTGTTACGAGGTTGACGACCCTGTTGTAGAAGAATTTGAAAAATTGAATTTTTTAGAATTAGGGAATATAATATTTCCCATCGGTAACAGGAAATACATGCTTGACCTAAGGGAAGCTAACCGACAAATATTAATTTATTCGGGAGTCAAACCCGAAAATATTGATGTTGGAGATATTTGCACTTGTTGCAACAGTCAGGATTTACATTCTCACCGTGCAACAAAAGGTAAAAGAGGAAACTTGGCTCTTATAATAGAGTTAATTTAATTATAAAACTTGAAATAACAGCTGTATAATGGTATATTTGGTAAGTCACAGGAGGATTTTTTAATGGCTGATTACTTAAAAATGAACAAACAAGAACTCGAAGCAGAGTTTGAAAATGTAAGCGCGGAATATGAGCGTTTTCGTGCAATGCATCTTTCGTTGGATATGTCGAGAGGTAAGCCCGGTTTTGACAGTATGGATGTCAGCGAAAAAATGTTTGATATGGTTGGAAGCCGTATTGGATTTAAAAATATTGACGGTATAGACTGCCGAAATTACGGCGGACTTGACGGCCTTGTTGAGCTTAAAAAACTGTTTGCTGAAATTTTAGAGCTTTCTCCCGACCAGATAATAGTTGGTGGCAACTCTTCTCTTAATATGATGTTTGACACAATAGCGCAGTGTATTACACACGGCATTGGCGCAGAGCCTTGGGGCAAACAGGAGGGACTGAAATTCTTGTGTCCCGTTCCCGGATATGACCGCCACTTTGCTATTACGGAATATTTCGGATTTGAGCTCGTATCAGTACCTATGACCGATGAAGGTCCTGATATGGATATAGTCGAGGAACTTGTAAAGGATGAAAAGGTAAAGGGAATCTGGTGTGTTCCTAAATACTCCAATCCTGAGGGAATAACCTATAGCGATAACGTTGTAAAGCGTATGGCTCGTTTAAAGCCCGCCGCAGGCGATTTCAGAATTTTCTGGGATAATGCTTATGTTGTACACGATTTATATGACGAGGGCGATAAGCTTTTAAATATCTATGATGAGTGTGTAAAAGCAGGCAATCCGGATTTGCCGATTATTTTCACTTCTACCTCTAAAATTACATTCCCCGGAGCCGGTGTTGCAGCAGAGGCTGCAAGTCCTAACAATGTGGCTCTCTTAAAAGGCAGAATGAAGTTCCAAACTATCGGTCCCGATAAGCTTAACCAATTAAGACATGCGAGAATTTTCAAAAATGCCGCTGAGGTTCGCGAGCATATGAAAAAGCATGCTGAAATTTTAAGACCCAAATTTGAGGCTGTTTTAGATGAACTGAATGCTCAGCTTTCTGACAAAAATATTGCTCGTTGGACCACTCCGCGTGGAGGCTACTTTATCAGCCTTTATGTACCCACAGGCTGCGCATCAAGGGTAGAACAGCTTTGCGCCAATGCGGGTATGATTTTAACAGGCGCGGGAGCTACCTATCCTTACGGCAAGGACCCCGATGATTCTAATCTTCGTATTGCTCCCTCTTTCCCGAGTGTAGAGGAGTTAAAGAAGGCTTCAGCAGTTCTTTGCTTAGCTGTTAGATATGCCGCTCTCGAAAAACTTATAGCGAGCAAATAAAGCGGTTATTTATTGACATTAAGGGATATTTAAAGTATAATAATTTGGTAGACAATAAAAATTGGAGGATTTGCCAATGAGGTCCAAGAAAACAGGCAAACTGGTGTTTTTTGTGGTTTTCATTCTGATTATTGCCCTTACATATACGGCTTTTTTCGGAGTTGAAAATTACTACGGCGACACCAGAGAAATTATTTTTAAGGGTGCACAGGATATCCGTTGGGGAATTGATATTCAAGGCGGTGTAGAGGCTGTATTTTCACCCAATAAACAGGATATTCAAATTAGCGATGAGGATATGGATGCCTCTAAGTCTATAATTGAAACACGTCTTGTTAATGCAAATATTACTGACTATGAGGTTTATACCGATTCAAATAATAAGCAGATTATAGTTCGTTTCCCGTGGGAAGCAGGTGAGAGCGATTTTGACGCTGTTGCTACTGTTGAAAAGCTTGGAGCTTCTGCAGTTTTGGTATTCCGCAAGGGCACTGAAGAAACAGGCGAGGTTGTACTCAAGGGTGCGGATGACGTTAAGAGCGCTTATCCAACAGTTAACCCCGAAACCAATGCTCCTATGGTAGGACTTGAGCTTACAAGCCAAGGTTCGGCTAAGTTTGCAAAGGCTACCTCGGAAATGGTAGGTCAGCAAATTTCAATTTGGCTTAGCACCACAACATCTGAGGTTGATGAAAAAGGCAACCCTGTTGTAGAAGAGGTTTTGCTTTCGGCTCCGAGCGTTAACGAGGCTATCACAAACGGTCAATGTACCATTTCGGGCGCAGATATGACCGCTGAAAGCGTTAAGGAGTTATCCGAGCAGATTAACAGCGGTAAGCTACCTTTTGCTTTAACTGTTGATAACAGCAAGCTTCAGATAATTTCTCCAACCCTCGGTTCTGACGCTTTAAGGGTTATGATTATTGCAGGCTCGATTGCTTTCGGTCTTGTATGCTTACTTATGATTTTGCGCTACCGCTTGAACGGTGTAGTTGCCGCTATCGCCCTTTTGGGTCAGCTTGCAGGCTCTATCGCTTGTATTTCCGGCTTCTTCGGCTCGGTTAACAGTTTCACATTAACAGTCCCCGGTATAGCGGGTATTATCCTTTCTGTCGGTGTTGGTATTGACTGTAATGTTATTGCCGCCGAGCGTATTCGCGATGAGTTCGAGAAAGGCAAGACTATTGACGGCTCTATTGACAGCGGATTTAAGAACTCACTTAGCGCTATTATAGACGGTAACGTTACCATTGTTATTGTTTCTTTGGTACTTATGGGTGCTTTCGGCAGTCCTGACGGTATTATGGCTAAAATTATGTCTCCCATAATGTCACTTTTAGGCTCTGCAATTACAGGCTCTATCTACTCTTTCGGTTACACACTTCTCGTTGGTACAATATTCAACCTTATAATGGGTGTTGTTGCCTCCAAGTTAATGCTTAAGAGCATTTCAAAGTTTAAGGTTTTCAGAAAGCCTTGGTTCTATGGAGGTAAAACAAATGCGTAAGTTTAATATTGATTTTAATAAATCCTTTAAATATGTAATAATTATTTATGCTGTGATTTTTGCTGTTGGTATTGCTTCTTCCTTCTTTGGAATCAAGCTTGATATTAACTTCTCAGGCGGTACTAAAATTGCCTATTCCTATACAGGCGAAATAAAAACCGAGGACATTGAAAAGTTAGCAAAAGAAAAATTAGATGCAGATTTCACCGTTTCTAAAAGCACTGCTTTGGCAGGCGATACAGAAACCTTTGAAATTGCCCTTTCGGGTAAAAATGCGATTTCAGCCGAAAAACAAGATGAACTTACTAAGGGACTCCAAAAAAAGTTCAAGGATAACAAAATCGAGCTTTACAATTCCAATTCTGTAAGTCCTTCAATAGCGGGTACATTCTTTGCTAAGAGTATAGTGGCTGTTCTTATAACTGCTATTTTGGTAGTAATTTATGTGGGCTTCCGATTCAGAAGAATCGGCGGTGTGTCCGCAGCGCTTACCGCAATGGTAGCATTAGTGTTAGACGTGTTTGTGACATTTTTCACCTGTGTTATTTTCGGTTTGCAGATAGATGCTAACTATATAGCTGTTGTGCTGACCATTTTGGGTTACTCTCTTAACGATACTATCGTTATTTACGACCGTGTGCGTGAAAACAAAAAGCTCAACCCATCAATGGCAGTTGGTGAGCTTGTTAATTTGAGTATCAACCAAACACTTATAAGAAATATAGTTACAACTATTACAACTATCATAGCTGTTTTGACTATTGTTGTTGTTTCCGAACTTTACGGTCTGTCGTCACTCCGTACCTTTGCTATTCCGATGGCATTCGGTCTTGTGTCGGGTGGTGTTTCATCACTGTTTGTTGCAGGTCCTCTTTGGGTTATTTGGAAGAATCGCAAGGCAAACAAAAAGGCTTAAATACAGACAAAAAGCTCCCGAAAGGGAGCTTTTTATTGTATGATAAAAAATGAAGATTCATAAGGTTCTTTTGAGGTTAAGCAATAAGATTTTCACCTTGTCGCTCATGCCGCGACGGGCACGCCCTTTCTTATGTAGGCGAAAAGAAAGGGCGGAAAGATTCGCCCAAAGGGGGAATTTCGATTTCCCCCTTAGGTGACAGAATTTGAATTCATTAAACCGCCGACAAAGCGTGAAAACTAAGGTTTTCAATTTGTCGGCAAGTTTTATATGCATTTAAAGTGTTTTCTCTGTCACCATATCCCCCTTAAACGATAATGGTTTAGCTCTTGACCCGTTTGCGTCGCCTTGGTTAGAAAATAGACATAATAAAAAAGCTCCCGAAAGGGAGCTTTTTTGGTATTTATTTTATGCTATAACCTCTGCAATATCAAAGAGCTTCTTTGGAAGTTCTTCCTTGTCAGCAGAAACGGTGAAGATGAATTCAACATCTTCAATAGCAGATAATCTCTCAAAGAAAGCAACAAGCTCATCATAATCGCGTGTGCCGATTCTGAGTGTTGCGTCACCGAAAATGTGTGTAACATCGTGGTTTCCTGATTTGATACCTGAAAGCATACCGTAATACTCGCCGTAGCCTGAAATACCAAATGCGTCTGCATCTATAAGACGGGCTTTATGTGTTACTGAATAGGTCAGGGTGTCGCCCTTTTCTATGCATACAACATTACCGAGACTCTCAGCAGTTGCGGCATTAACCAAATCAACTAACTTTTTTGTTTTGCCCGAACCTTTTCTTCCTATGATGATTTTAATCATTAAAATCAGCTCCTTTGTATATTTTTCTGCCTTTCGGCAGTAGTTTCCGTTATTTACCGAGTCTGGCTTCTAGCTCTGCTTTTTGAGCTTCAAATCCGGGTTTGCCGAGAAGAGCAAACATATTCTTTTTGTAGCTTTCAACTCCGGGTTGGTCAAAAGGATTAACTCCCAACATATATCCCGAAATAGCGCAAGCCTTTTCAAAGAAGTATATAAGCTCGCCTAAATTTTCTTCATCTGGCTTATCAACATTGATTATAAGGTTAGGAACACCGCCGTCGGTGTGTGCCAACACGGTACCCTCAAATGCTTTAGAGTTAACAAATGACATACTTTTTCCTGCTAAGAAATTAAGACCGTCACCATTGTTTTCTTCAGCCTCGATGATAACATCCTTATCGCTATCATTAAATGTTACGACAGTTTCGAACATCAAACGGCTTCCGTCTTGTACGAACTGTCCCATAGAATGAAGGTCGGTTGAAAATGTTACCGAAGCGGGGAATAGACCCTTGTTATCCTTGCCTTCACTCTCACCGAATAACTGCTTAAACCACTCTGCCATCATTGTGAAACGAGGCTCGTAGGAAACAAGCAATTCGATGGATTTGCCTTTGCGGTAAAAAGCGTTTCTTAAAGCGGCGTATGTGTAACATGGGTTTTGTGACATGTCAGGATTATTAAATCTTTCCATGCCGACCTTGGCACCTGCCATAAGCTTATCAATATCAGCGCCCGAAGCAGCGATGGGGAGAAGACCAACTGCAGTTAAAACTGAGAAACGTCCTCCGACATCATCGGGTACAACAAAGCACTCATAACCCTTTTCGTCTGCCAATGCCTTTAATGTTCCGCGTGCCTTATCGGTTGTGCAATAGATACGCTTAGCGGCTTCTTCCTCGCCGTAGCGTTCTTCTAATAACTTGCGGAAAACTCTGAATGCGATAGCGGGCTCTGTGGTTGTGCCTGATTTTGAAATAATGTTAACCGATACTCGTTTACCCTCGCAAAGAGCCAAAATATCAGATAAATCCGAACCGCTAATGCTGTTTCCTGTGAAATAAATTTCGGGAGCGTCTTTTCTTAAAGAGTTGAAATAGGGACCCTTTAAAAATTCGATAGCCGCTCTGGCTCCCAAATAGGAACCGCCGATACCGATAACAATAAGTACATCTGTATCATTACGAATTTTATCTGCCGCTTTTTTAATGCGGTCAAATTCTTCTTTGTCATAATCCTCAGGTAAGGTTACCCAACCTAAAAAATCATTACCAAGGCCTGATTTGTTGTTTACAGCCTCGTGTGCCAGTTTAACCTGTGATTCCAGACCTATAAGGTCGTTTTCTCTGATGAAGGAATCAGCAAAGGACTGACTGAAATTTACTGCCATGAAAATTCCTCACTTTCTTGTATTTATTGTACAATAAAAGATAGGTTTTTTCAAGTAAAAATAATTCAAAGTCACTAAAAATTTTCATATTTTAAACATATTCTTAAAAATGTAATAACAACTCAGCAAAAAACCTCTTTTTTTGACATTTTCATCTGCTTTTATTGGTATTCTCCCGATGTTTTCTTCGCCGTTATAGATGTTCACATATCCAACCGTTTGACCTTTTTTTATGGGCGCAGTAAGATTTTTAACCCATTCGACCTCACGGGATATATTGTTTTTGGAAGATTTAAGCATCAAAAGGCTTGAGGTACCGTCTGCTTTTACCTTTACGGTCTTAGTTTCGCCATTTGAAAGTGCGATTTCTTTTTCTTTTAGTTCTGGAGCTATTTTTGAAAAACTGTAATTTGCAAAGCCGTAGTCAAGAAGCTTTTTTGCCCCCTCAAATCGGTCGGTACTGGTTTCCCCCGCCATTATTACTGCAACAAGGGAGAGTCCGTCACGCTCTGCAGTTGCTGAAAGGCAGTATTTCGCAATAGAGGTGGTTCCGGTTTTAAGACCTGTTGTGCCGGGATAAAAACGAACTAATTTATTGGTGTTAACAAGCTCGCTTTTACCGTCTCTTAAAGAGTCCATCCACACAGTAGAATAGTCCTTGATTTTTTCGTGTTTTATAAGCTCGCCTGACATTATCGCAACGTCGCCTGCTGTTGTCAAGTGACCGTCAGCGTCAAGTCCTGTGCAGTTTTTAAAGGTGGTCGAGTTCATTCCCAACGCCTTTGCCTTTTCGTTCATAAGCGCTACAAAGCCCTCTTCACTTCCCGCTATCAATTCTCCCAAAGCAACACAGGCATCGTTTGCTGAGGCAATAACGGTGGCTCTCAGCAAATCGTCAACCGTCATACCTTCTCCGGGTTCGAGCCAAATCTGACTTCCACCCATACTGCAAGCGTGCTCGCTTGCGGTAACTACAGTTTCTAAATCAAAGTCGCCACGCTCCAAGGCTTCCATCACAAGTAAAAGAGACATTATTTTCGTTATTGAGGCTGGAGGTAATTTCTCATCGGCGTTTTGCTCGTATAAAACTTTGCCTGTATGAGGTTCAAGCAGAACCGCCGACTTTGCTTTAATATCGAGGGTAGTGCCTACGGCTGACACCTCGACAGCTGTGCTTAAAGGAACCTCCAAATCCGAAATATCGCATTCACTTGACACGGTAACGCTCTCAGCATTTACGCTGCTGCAAAAAATAAAGGAAAAAATTAAAATGAGGCTTAAAAGTTTTCTCATAATTACACCCCTAAAGCATAGTTCTAATTAAATGTATGCCTTAAAGGTGAAAAATAAAACCGTTGATGTAAACAGGGTTTTCAACAAATTAAACATAGAAAACTCAAAAAATCGATTTTTTCGACATCTAAACAAACTTGACACTTTTATGAGGGTATAGTAAAATATAGCAAGGGAAGTGTTTTAATGAGTAAAAATAAGTATAATACGCTTCTATCTAATACATTGCTGATAAGTATGGGTACATTCGGCTCGAAGATACTCGTTTTCCTTATGGTAAGGTTTTACACGGGTTATCTCACCCCATCGGATTATTCAACCGCCGACCTTATTACCCAGACTGCAAATCTGCTGTTTCCTATAATTTCGGTAGGAATTGCAGACGGTGTTTTCCGCTTTGTGATGGATAGCGAAAGCGATAAAAAGAGCGTTCTAAGTCTTGGCTTCTGGTGTATGACAGTGGGAGCGGCAGCCTTTATTGTTATCGTGCCTCTTTTAGGACTTGTGGACGATTTTAAAGGTTATGTTTGGCTTATTGTGGTTTATACTTTGGCGTCTTGCTATCATGCACTGTGCGCTCACTATTTAAGGGGAATAGGAAAAACCGCCCTTTTTGCTTTACAGGGAATTGTTAATACAGCGCTTGTGATAATCCTCAATATCCTGTTTCTTGCCGTTTTTGATATGAGGATTACGGGATATGTATTATCGGTTGTGTTAGCAGATGCTCTGAGTACCGTATTTATGGTGGTTAAGGAGAAACTGTGGAGAGAGTTTACTCTCCATCCTCAAATGGGCATTTTGAAACCGATGCTCAAATATAGTATTCCTCTTATTCCGACCACTATTTTCTGGTGGATAACCAGCGTTTCCAACCGTTATATGGTGAATGAGATTATCGGAAGCGATGCTAACGGACTTTATACGGTCGCTTATAAGCTTCCAACCATTCTGACTCTCGTTTCCACAATGTTTATGCAGGCTTGGCAGTATTCTGCTGTTGCCGAGGATGATGGTGACAAAAAAGAACACGCTAAATTTTTTGGAACGGTTTGGGGTTCATTCCAGGCTGTAATGTTTTTGGCAGGCTCCGGAGTAATAGCCTTCACAAAGGTAGCGATGAAGCTTTTAACCTCTAAAGAATTCTATGCTTCTTGGGAATATGTGCCCTTGCTGTCGGTAGCAATGGTGTTTACCGCTTTTGCTACCTTTATGGGTACGGTTTACATTCTTAATAAAAAGAGTGTAATGTCTTTTTTAACCGCATTTATCGGAGCGTCAAGTAATGTTTTATTAAATCTTGCGTTAATCCCGACACTTGGTGTTCAGGGAGCGGCAATTGCTACTGTTGCGAGTTATTTGTTAGTATTTGTTGTGAGATGTATAAGTGTAAAACGGTATATACCGTTCAAACTGCATTCGTTGCATATTGCACTTAACACACTAATACTTTTAATTCAGGCAGTAGTAATACTCAAAGAGGTACCGTATTGGATAGCAATAGAAGTGGTTTGCGTTCTCATAATGCTCATATTAAATTTCAAGTTTTTTATGGGATTTGCAGATAAAATTTTATCTTTTCTTAAAATAAAAAAAGGAGCGTAAAGCTCCTTTTTTATTTTTAATGATGATGATGGTGAAGATGAACTGCTTTAGGTGAGCATACTGTATCGTGGCAGTGCTCATCCTCTGTTTCCAGTTCAACGGTTGTGTGGTTAATACCGAAATGCTCCATTTTATGCTTGACCTTATGCTTAATTTCTTTAAAATCACCGTTTGTTACAATATGGAGTGTTGCAATACCTTGTGTGCCGTCAAGAGAACTTATATGAATGTGATGAGCGTCAAGCACGCCCTCTATTTGCATAAGTTCATTTTTTATTTCATCAACACTAATGTTTTGTGGTGTTTTCTCTAGAAAAATATTCAAAACCTCACTAAGATTTTTAACCGCATTAACAAGAATAAATATTGCTACTCCTATGGAAAGCAGAGGGTCCAAGAGAGAAATGTCGGTAAATTTCATAACAACAGCGCCTATAAGCACCACAATCCAACCGAGAACATCTTCGAGCATATGTAGATTAACAGCTTTTTCATTAAGACTGTGACCTGAGTGAGTAACCGATGCGGCTACAAAATTAACAACCGCACCTATAATGGCGAAGATAATCATTCCGTCATAATTTACAGTCACAGGGTTTAATATTCTTTTTAATGAGCTTACAATAATTAAACAAGAGCCAGCAAGCAAAAAAACGGTTGTTATTACACTGCCTAAAACCGAGTATCTGAGATAGCCGTAGGTGTGGGTGCTGTCGGGCGATTTAGAGCTTTTCTTTTCTAGAATCACCGCACAGCCAATGCTCAAAGCATCGCCCAAATCGTGAAGTGAGTCGGACAAAATTGCCACACTCCCTGTAAACAGACCGCCTATAAGCTCAAAAACCGAAAACGCAAGGTTAAGACAAAATGCAATTAAAATATTTTTTCTCATTTTATCACCGTTATTTGTTAAATAGTTTCTTGATTTTTTTATTATTTTCCGAAATGTCACTAAGGTACAAAGAAACAAAGAAACCGATAACCGCAAAGCTTAAAACTGTTAGAGTGGCTTTGTTAAAGCCGAACGTGAGTTTTGTTTCCATTTCCACAATAACGCTTGGAATTACCGATAGGAAAAGACCGAAAATCACCGAAAATGTAGCTGTGTAAAAGCGTTTTAAGAGTCGGTTTATAACAAATGAAATTCCTAAAACGCCCACGCCTAATCCGCATAATGTAGGAATTAAAATGCTAAGCTCTAAAACCTTAATCGAGGTGATGTCAAGCCAGATTTGATAAAGTCCCAAAGCATTTAATATTGCGGCAGAATCAACACCGGGCACAATGTAAGAGCCCGCAACCGAAATTCCTAAAATAAAGGACTGAAAAACATTGGGGTTTTCGACGGTTTCAAAAAAGTTGTTGCCGTATAAAAGCCAGAGGCCAAGAGCGAAACAAACAGCTATTACGACATAGAAAATCGGTTTAAAGCCCTCTTTTCTGACCTCTTTGTTAAGAAGCGGCAGAGTACCTAAAATAAGACCTAAAAATGCAAAGCGGGTGTATAGCTCATACTGGCTTAGCAGAAAATTCACAGCGTTGCTGAAAAGAATAACGCCTAGCGCCATTCCAAGCCCCAAAGGAATTAAAAATGTAAGATTTTCTTTGAGCTTTTTGAAATTTAAAATACTACTGATACAGCTAATGGTTTTTTGGTAAAGACCGAAAATGACCATTAAAACACTGCCTGAAAGTCCCGGGGCAACGCCACCAAGACCAACTACAATACCTTTGAAAAAGTTTTTCATAAAATTACTCCTTTGCAAGTAATGCTACCGTTTCACAATGCGAAGTTCTTGGAAATAAATCAGCGGGGGTGTATTCTTTTAACTTATATCCCTTTTCACCGAAGATTTTGATATCTCTTGCAAGAGTGGCTACATCGCAAGAAACATAAACCACCCTTTGGGGACAGAACTTATCTGTAATGGTTGAAATCAGTTCGGCTGTCAAGCCCTTTCTCGGTGGGTCCACTATTACAACATCGGGTTTAAGATTTTCTTTGACCGCTTTTTCTGCAAACGCAGTAGCATCCATACAATAAAACTCTGCGTTTTGGGTACCGTTTTGCTTTGCATTAAAAACAGCGTCCTCAATAGCTTCGGGGATAATCTCCACTCCGATAACCCTTTTTGCCTTGTGGGCGAGTGACAAGCCTATTGTTCCCGCACCGCAGTAGAGGTCTAAGACGGTTTTATTTTCCACATCGGCATATTCTGCCGCTTTGCGGTAAATCTTTTCAGCCATTGAGTGGTTTACCTGATAAAAAGAAAGAGGGGAGAGGCGAACGTTCACACCGCACAAAATGTCGGTTATATAGTCGCTACCATAAAGAGTGACACATTTGTCACCCATAATAACATTAGTATCCTTAGTGTTAATGTTAATCTGCACGCTTTGAAGCTTTTCACCCGCCACATTTTTGAGGCTCTGAATCAACTCGTCTGCAAAGGGCAGAGTGTCACCGTTAATAACCGCAACAAACATAATTTCGTGTGTTTTGGCACCTTGACGAATGAAAATATGGCGAAGAAGACCTTTGTGTTCCTCCTCATTATATATGCTAATATTTTGCTTTTGAATCCAGTTTTCGGTGGTTTTTGTTAGTTTCCAAAAGATTTCGGGCTGTAAAAGACAGTCACCGCACGGGATAATTCTGTGCGAATGGGTTGCGAAAAAACCGACTTTGCCGTCCATATTTACTGGGTACTGAGCCTTATTGCGGTAGCGGTTTTCTTTGCTGTACATAATAGGCTGCGGTTTAAGGTCCACACCGCCTATTCTTTTAACTGTTTCATACGCTTTGATTTCTTTAGCTTTAAGCTCTGCGGCATAGGAAATATGGCGGTAAACACAACCCCCACAACGGGAAAAAGCCGAGCAGTCATTCTCTGTTCGGCAATCGGCTTTTTTAAGTATTTCCAAAGCTTTTCCAAAGGCAAGGGTTTTCTTAACCTTTAAGATTTTGACCTTGGCTGTATCACCGACTGCAGTTAACGGTACAAAAACAGCCATTCCCTCGTGCTTTCCAACACCGCTACCCTCGGCGGTATAGTCGGTAATGGAAAGGATTATTTCATCATTCTTCTTCATTACTGTTATTCCAAATAATATCAAACAGTTGGTTAATTCTCGACTGTTTTCCGTTCAAATATAGATATCCGAACAATGCTTCAAGACCTGTTGCAGTGTGGTATTCCTTGTTTGTGGCACTTTTGGGTGTTGACGAGGTGTGAAAATTTCTGCCTCTTTTGAAAACCGAAATTTCTTCCTCGGAAAGTTCGGGCTCGATAATTTCATAAGCTCTCGCCTGAGCAGATGCCCGGACATATTTCACAGAAAGACTGTGAAGCTCGCCTGACGGACGGTTTATAACGCTCAGCTTTGTTCTTACACACAAGCCGTACACACTATCCCCCACAAAGGCTAAAACCGATGGGCTTAGCAAATTTACATTTTCCATAGTTATACCACAAAGTCAAACTGGGTGCCGAGAACGTCAACGGTGTCACCCTCGTTAATTCCGGCATCTGTAAGAGCATCGATAATTCCTGTCTGACGAAGTACCCTCTCGAAATACTGCAACGACTCATAGTCGTCAGGGTCTATGGTGTTCATAATATCCATCAGCCAGTCGCAATTTTCAACATAGTAAACACCATCTCGGACATCGATGGTAAAGCTGCGCTTGGATTTGGTAAGAGGTTCTTCGGGTTTAGGCTCTGCCTCGAATTTTAAAATCGGAGGCAGTTTTTGAAGCTCGGCTGCAACGCAGTTTATAAGCTCCTCGGTGCCCTCGTTTATTGCTGCCATAATGGGGAAGAATTTGTATCCCTTTTCCTTAAAATAAGCCTCGTACTTTAGTGTTTCGCCGTCCTCTAAAAGGTCGCATTTGTTTGCAACCACTATCTGCGGACGTAAAGCCAAATCCTCGCTGAATACGGCTAATTCCTTGTTGATTTTCTCGAAATCATCTATCGGGTCTCTGCCCTCGCTTCCCGAAATATCAAGCACATGCAAAAGCATTCTGCAACGCTCAACGTGGCGCAAAAATTCGTGGCCAAGACCTACGCCTTCGCCGGCCCCCTCGATAAGACCTGGGATATCAGCCATAACAAAGGAGGAGCCTTCGCCCATTCTCACAACGCCCAAAACGGGGGTAAGGGTTGTGAAATGGTAGTTGGCAATTTTGGGTTTTGCCTCGCTCACAACAGACACCAAGGTCGATTTGCCCACATTGGGAAAACCAATAAGTCCCACATCTGCCAAAAGTTTGAGTTCAAGTGTTACGTCTAACTCCTCACCCGCATTTCCGGGTTTTGCAAAACGGGGGACTTGGCGAGTAGAGGTAGCAAAGTGTTGGTTACCCCAACCGCCGTTACCGCCTTTGGCGATTACTACCGGTTCGTCATCTGAAATGTCGGCAATAATTCTGCCTGTCTCGGCATCCTTAACAAGGGTGCCCACAGGTACACTTATAACAAGATTTTGAGCGCTTTTTCCCGTGCAACGGGATGCGCCGCCGTTTTGACCGGCTTCTGCAGAGTATTTTCTTTTGTAACGAAAGTCTGCAAGGGTGGAAAGGTTGCTGTCAGCAACAAAGACAATATCTCCGCCTTTGCCTCCGTCACCGCCGTCAGGTCCGCCTGCGGCAACATATTTTTCACGGTGAAAAGAAACGGCGCCGTCGCCGCCTTTTCCTGCCTTTAAATGTATTTTAGCTATGTCAACAAACATTAAATTTCTTACCTCTAATCGGTGTTTTCACCGTCATCAAAAAATTCTTCGTCAAATTCGATTTCCTGCGAGTTAAATTCCTCTAAAAGCTCATTAGCCTTTTCAAAATGATTTTCACTAACATAAACATCTTCGGCTACAAATCCGCCGCCGAAAAGCACTTGAATGGAATTGTCTCCCATTTCGGAAGAGCCTGAAAAAGGAATGTTGTTTTCCTTTAGAATATCCTTAAAAATTTCTGCGGATATGACATCATCAAAAGAGCATAGCAGAGTGGGATTATTTATAATATCGTTTTCCTCTTGAGGCACTTCTTCAAGCTCGATTTTAAGCTCGGCACCGCAAAGAGGACAAAGCTCCATACCGTCTTCACATTCGGCTTTACATACGTGGCAAATAATCATAAAGGTCATTCCTTTCCGAATATTTAAAAATAGGGACTGTGAAATGCCACAGTCCCTTGAATTTTATATTAGTCAGCGTAAATGCTAACCTGCTTACGGTCACGTCCGAGACGCTCAAATTTTACCTTACCGTCGATAAGAGCAAAAAGTGTATCATCAGAACCACGACCAACATTGTTGCCTGCGTGGATGTGGGTACCTCTCTGGCGAACGAGAATGTTGCCTGCTAAAACAAACTGACCGTCAGCACGCTTAACGCCAAGTCTCTTAGACTCACTGTCACGGCCGTTCTTGGTAGAACCAACACCCTTTTTATGGGCGAATAACTGAATGTTAATCTTTAACATATTTTGCACCTCCGTTAATTGTAATGTTGTTACTGTATTGTTTGGAAAGCTCGGTTAAATGGAGCTTTAATCCGTCCATTAGCTTGTAGCTACAAGCAGAGGGGTTTTTAACGGTGAAATTCATCAGTCCGTCCTTCACCTCTATGTCTGCTACATCGCCGATTATGTCTGTAACGGTGTTCGCTACTAAATAAACAGCGCTTGAAACGGCTGAGCACACGATTTTTCCAAGCTCATCATCACAGTTTTTTGAACTGTGACCGCTGACACAAAAACCATAAATGCCTTTTTGGTCAACTAAAAATTTTACACTAGTCATAATTAACCGATTTCGTTAATCTGAACCTTAGTGTACGGCTGTCTGTGGCCCATTTTACGGGAACTGCTCTTCTTAGGCTTGTAGGTAAATACAGTAATCTTCTTACCCTTGCCGTTCTTTAAAACGGTGCCTTTAACGAAAGCGTCCTTAACATAAGGCTTACCAACCTTTAAAGTTCTGTTACTAACAGCAACAACCTTGTCGAAGGTAATTTCCTCATCAACCTCAGCGTTAAGCTTTTCAACGTAGATAACGTCACCGTTTTGAACACGGTACTGCTTGCCGCCTGTTTCGATAATTGCGTACATTCTTTTTCACCTGCTTTATTCAGTCTCGCTACGGAAGGCGCGCCTAAAATTTAGGCGACTTTAACACAGCCCACAATATGCGGCTTATACATATTATCACAAACGTTTGCCAATGTCAAGTAAAAAAATCAAGAGGTTTTATTTAAGCTTTCTTTTGATTTTTTCGTAAATTTCTACTGCTTTAAAACGAATAATATAGTTATTGCTGTTCTCGGCAATTTTAGTACCCCTTTTTCCTACGCTGTCGCTAAGAGTTGTATCATTTTCCGTAGGTACGCAGATACCTGGGAAGATGACACACCACCAGTTTTTACCTTTGGCTTCGCCAAGCTCTATAATAAGCGAATCATAGTATCCGCTCGGCAGTGTGAAATCATCATACACTCTGGTTTCAAAGAATGCTTTGCCGATTTTAGCGGTGGCTGTGTAGTCAAAGCCCGACTCTTTTATTACTTCATTTGCCGTTTTTTGGTATATTGCAAGATTTTGCTTTGCGGTTTTGATAGCTTCATCAAGGTTACGGTCGGTTTCGAATACTCTGTCGCTTATTTCTAAAATGCGGTCTCTGATTTGAAGTTTCAGGTTTTGGTCCCCTTTGGAATCGGAATTGGCAACAATATGTAGCCTTAAAACACCGTGTCTTAATTCTTCACAGGAAGCGTCAAAATCTGCAAAGGAGCAGAACACCGAGCATAAAAATCCGAAAATAACCGCCCATTCTAAGGCTCTTTTTGAAATGTTAATTTTAGTTTTCATAAAAATATTCCCTTCTGACTTTCTGAAGGGAATATTGACTTAAAAATACTGTTTTATTCAGTTTTTAAAAATTATTCCTTTGTCTAAAGGGCAAGATAAAAAGCAGAGAATATTTTCACGTTTTAAAGTCTTTAGACATTTCTTAGCCTCGGTTCTATTTTCAAATGCGGCAAAATACGTAGGTCCGCTACCAGACAGTCCCACGCCCGAGGGGCAAAATTCTTTCAGTGTGTTTTCAAGCGTTTTATCGGGATACACCTCATTAAATGAGTTTAAAAATAACGAGCATAACCCTTTAAAGTTATCATTTTTTATATACTCTACAGCCTTGTCTACATCAATGGGTGTATGCTCACAGCTGTCAAGTTTGCGGTACATTTCTCCGGTTG
>JAZONB010000054.1:0-1576 GCA_045654305.1 Acutalibacteraceae bacterium
ACCCGTTGCTCGTTTTGGTAGCGCCAACTTGCTATTAGGGGATAGCCTGTTTTTACTACCGGATTTTCTGTGGAAATACCGTATGCCCGACAGATCGGATTGAATTGTTGCGGCTGCATTATTTTCTTTCAAATGCTCCACATAGGCTTTGAAGTGTCGGTCTTCCACATTCTTGAAATTTTGCAGACGATAATTATCCGCTAAAAACTTACAGAACCTTTTTGTCGCTTCGTAATACCGAGCTCTTGTTTTAAAACTTAGCTCGTTGCTGTGCCTATAGATAGACTCAACTTGAGCAAGTAAGTTCTTATACAAGCCCGAATTTAGCACTGTAATATTATTAGAATCTGACATAGCAAACCGTCTCCTTTCTCCAAAAATTTATTTCAACGCAAGGATAGGGACACAATACCTTGCGTAAAAAGCTGTGTACGAAAAAATATAGATTATAGGGTATTTTCGTCAATAAAATGTCTCAGCTTTTCCTGACGAAAATAATTTTGTGTACGAAAATTTTGCATTGCTCATTTCCAAATGAAAGTCATATAGCATATCAAAACGAAGGGCATAAAAAATTGCTTTCAGAGATTGTGCTGACCCAAACTCGAAATGAAAGTACTCTCGAACGGACGGTCAGCACAATCCTTTTTTATGGGAAATGAAAGTGATTTCAAAATATTCTCTCGAAACTATAATCATAGAGCATATCGAAATTATAATCATCAAGCATATCAAAAAGTTAATCATCAATCATACAAGAGCCATATACAAATTAAAGTCATTGTTAAATGTTATCTAATATTAATCTATAATTACCCTATATGGCTCTTAAAATGAAAGTACGCAGGGCATAATACACCCACTGTCAATGGTGTGTGCGAACCTTCATTTCTTACTGATTCTTTATTGACGCGGGTGTATTTGCCCTGCTCATCCCGGCTCTCCGACGTCGTCTCCGAGCCGTTTCTATCTGACTAAAGTCCAATAGAAACGGCTCGGCTCCCAAAAAGAGAGTCATAAATCATTTCTAAAGGACAATAATCTATCATCATAGAAATGATAGCTCTAGCACCTGCTTCATAAGTTTCATCGTTACCTTCTTCGGCTTCCTGCAGCTTGTCATTCATTACACGAATGACAACTTGCAGAGAGCCGAAGTTTTTATATGCAGGTGCAACTTGCTCTCGAAAAGTAAGTCATACACTCTCGAAGAGACAGTCATAAATCATCCCGAAGCGAAAGTCCTGTTCTGGTATTCTGCTGTAAAATAAGGTTAGTACTTGGCTTAATCTATTTACACTTCATGCAAGATTAATAGATTTTCCGTGCGTGTTCTCTTGTAGTTCAAGAGTGCAAAAACAAAAGTATTATTTGCTGACGCTACGCCGAGTGCAAGGCATTTCAGCCCAGCCGAGACTAAACACTCGTTCGGCGTGGATTTTCATTCTGTTTTTAACAACGATTAAATCCCAGAAACTTCGTATGCCATTCCCATAAAGGACGGTAGCACCACCGCTTGAGCAGTTTTATTTACCGACTTAAACTTAAAACGTCGTGGATTCCATAATTTTCGTCA
>JAZONB010000055.1:0-2333 GCA_045654305.1 Acutalibacteraceae bacterium
GCAAGCGAGGGTATCACCCTCGAAGAAGCGACCATTCCGTTTGCAACCCAACTCACAGAGGGCAACAGCGGTATAGATGTCCGTACCCTGCAATACTATCTAAACATTATAGCCTACTTTAACTCAGACCTTCAGCCAGTACCCTTAGACGGCGTTTTTAATGCTCAGACAGTAGACGCTGTAGAACGTTTTCAAGAATTTTACGGTCTTCCTGTAACAGGAATTGTAGACAATGACACGTGGAATGTAATTGACAGAATTTACACCGAAACTGTCGCATCTCTTCCCGAGGGATACCAAGGAGACAACGCAAAGCTTTACCCCGGATATTTCCTCACCAAAGGAACAAGAGGACAAAATATAACCGATTTGCAAACCTATTTAAACCTGATAGGCAGAAATATCCAAGAAATCCCTGTCGTTCCCGTCACGGGTTATTTCGGCGACCAGACAGAGGAGGCTGTGAAAATATTTCAGCGTCTTTTCGGTCTTCCCGTTACGGGCGATGTCGGGCCTGTTACTTGGTATCAAATAGCGTTGCAATATGATTTTTTAAATAGGGACATTGAAAATCCACAGTAAATGTGTTAAAATTTAGGAAAATAAACTTGTGGGGTTGTTAATTTGGAATTTTTACGTTTTCTTGAAGGTTTGCGTACTCCCTTTTTGGACAGATTCTTTTCCATCATAACGCTTCTCGGCGAAGAAACCGTTTTTATCATTTTAGGGGTAATATTCTTTTGGTGTGTAAGCAAAAAGCAAGGTTATTATCTACTCTCTATTGGGTTTGTCGGTATAATGCTAAATCAGGTTTTAAAGCTCTTTTTCCGAATACCCAGACCTTGGGTAAGGGATGAAAGCTTCACTATTGTAGACTCTGCTAAAGAGGGAGCTACAGGCTATTCCTTTCCAAGCGGTCATACCCAGTCCTCAGTCGGTTTTTTCGGCGGTGTTGCCCGTTGGGGGAATAACAAAATTCTCACCGTAATATGTATTGCAATATGCATCTTAGTGCCGTTTTCGCGGATGTATTTAGGGGTACATACTCCCCTTGATGTCGGAGTTTCCTTTATATTGGCTTTGACTTTGATTTTTATTTTTTACCCAATAATACGAAACTGCTTTGAAAACACTAAAAAAATGCAAATTTTATTTGCGGTTATGATTTTGCTATCGGTATTATATTTAGCTTTTGTTAACCTTTATAAATTTCCCACCGATGTTGATAAAGAAAACCTGACTCACGGAATTAAAAACGCCTATAAAATGTTAGGCTGTACTGTAGGTATTTTCGTAAGCTTTGAAATCGACCGACGATTTATAAATTTTAGTACAGATGGCACATTCCTCTGCCAAATACTAAAAGCCACATTCGGCGCGCTGCCTTTATTACTTATAAAAGAGGGTCTTAAAACCCCGCTTAACTTGATTTTCGGTGGAAGTTTTATAGCCGACAGTTTAAGATATTTTATCCTTGTGATTTTTGTCGGCTGTGTATGGCCGTTAACATTTAAGTTCTTTAGTAAAATAGGTAAAAGTAAAACGGGCTGTTAAACAGCCCGTTTTCTTTATTCTTTATCATCGGTATTTATTTCGTAATTATCATTAAATGTAACACTACTGAAATCCTCGGTTTCTTCCTCTAAATCAAAGTCCACAAACCTACCATTTCTTACAAGCTTTATAATTGCCAAAACAACTAGCGCTACAATTCCTACAAAAGCAACACAAAGACAAACTACTATTGTTTTCGCATTTGCAGAAAGCTTGTTAAATCGGTTGAAAAATTCAATATTTGAAGCCGAAGTATCTTTTTCATTAGAAATGAGCTTAAATTCCGGACTTCTTTGAAGAACGTTCTCCAAGGTATCATATCTGTACATATTATACTCACCGCCGAAATAGCAGTAGATATAATACATATCCTTTAATGCTTCGTCCTCTGACTTATAGGCAGATAATTTCATTTCCTGAATCTTTACCGATTTTGCGGTGTAGCCTTTAGGAACGGTTAAATTTTCGGGGATTTCAGCAACGATATAACTATTGCTTCCCTGTGTAATAATATACACTCTTTTAAAAGCGTTTTTATTTTCATCATAGGTATAGGGAGCGATTTCATCGCCGTCAGCGCTCTTTAGATAAAAAAGCTCATAATTTTCTTTTTCATCTATTGCCACCGAAATTTCTTCATTATTGTAAAGGCGCTTGGTCAAATTAAATCCTACGGGCAGTTCTACCGAAGAAATATCCTTTAAAACAACAAAGGATGCACCGTCAATAATGGTTTCCAATGAAGAGGGCACTTCTGCTGTGCTTGATGTGTTAGATTC
>JAZONB010000056.1:0-1629 GCA_045654305.1 Acutalibacteraceae bacterium
CTTGTTGATAGTCCGTGCTGACCATAAGGGTAAATATGTAATTCAAAGGGGATTTTATATTTGCTGAGAGCTGCTGTATATAAGATACTGTTCATTACAGGTACAGCATTATCTGCTGCAGTATGCCAAACAAACGCCGGAGGAGTGTTTTCTTTTACATTTCTGTCGCAAGAAAAATAGTTTATATCTTCTTCGGTAGGTGTTTGGCGACCGGTTAAGTTTATAAAGCTGCCTTTGTGGGAGTGGTTGGGGTCGGCAGTAATAACAGGATAACATAGCACCGAGCCGTTTACCGCTTTGCTCTCAGGGAAAACTTCGCGCACTTCTTCACAGTCGTACATTGTGCTGTAGTGTGCGGCGAGGTGACCGCCTGCAGAGAAACCGCCGATTAAAATTCGGTTTGTATCACAATTCCATTCATCTGCTTTAGAATATATTAATTCCATTAATGCCGCAACCTCACGAATTTGGGTTGGAAATCTGTTTGGATTTACAGAATATGTAATAACAAATACATTATATCCCTCAGGTAGAAAATGCAACGCTATAGGCTCGCTTTCACGCTGTGAACACATTCCGTAACCGCCACCGGGACATACAATCATACAAGGACGCTTTCTGTCTTGGCGTTTCATTTCTGTCATATTATACGGAAGATAAATCTCAACCGTAGGGTCGCAATCATTCTCACCCAAAAACGGGAAATAATCCTTTAAGTGAAGCTTTTCGTATTTCATTTTAATACCTCTATAGTTGAGTTATTCGCCCCAATATTTTCTGTCAAGACTTCTAAAAGAAATTGCGGTGTAAATATGTTGTTTTTCGATAATATCGCTTTCGGCTAAGTCTGCAACAGTTCTTGCTACCTTTAAAATTCGGTCATAAGCACGGGCAGAAAGACCTAATTTATCAAATGACATTTGCAGATATTTTTCTGCATCGTCGCTCATCTTACAATGAATTTTTGCGAGTTTAGGTGTTAGTCTTGCATTACAGGAAATTCCCGTACCCTCATAACGCTTTTGCTGAATTAAACGAGCTTTGTTAACCCTTGCTCTGATTTCTGCCGAGGTTTCTTCCTTAGCATTTGAACTGAGCGCCGTGTAATCAACAGGCGGCACCTCAACGTGCAAGTCAATTCTGTCAAGCATAGGTCCCGAAATTCGGTTTAAATACTTTCTAACGGTGTTTTGAGAACAAATACACTGTTTTGTCGGGTGACCGAAATAACCGCAAGGGCAAGGGTTCATAGCAGCAACGAGCATTATTGAACTAGGATATGTAAGTGAGCCTGACACACGGGAAACTGTGACCTTTCCGTCTTCAATCGGCTGTCGCATAGCTTCCATAACATCTCGCCTGAATTCGGGTAGTTCGTCCAAAAAGAGCACCCCGTTGTGTGCAAGAGATATTTCTCCCGGTTTGGGTATAGTTCCGCCGCCTGCAATGGCAGGTGCTGAAACAGTGTGATGAGGGGAGCGGAACGGACGGGTAGTTACAAGTGGATTTTTCTTGTCAAGAATTCCGGCTATGGAATGAATTTTAGTAGTTTCAATGGATTCTTCAAAGGTCATTTCGGGTAAGATACCGGGAAGCCTTTTGGCTAACATACTTTTTCCTGAGCCGGGG
>JAZONB010000057.1:0-5918 GCA_045654305.1 Acutalibacteraceae bacterium
TAACCGATGGCTTTTGTTTTATCTGAATTCTTTTCCCTCGCGGTTGTAAATCATAGTTCTCTTAACCGAGTAAAATTGTGGTTCTATACCGCATTGTTCAAAAAAAGCACTCATTACAAGAGATGGATTTAAATTATCCTCGCTACCTGCTACTAAGGTAAGATTTACTCCATTTTCTGTAATTTCAAAGAAACTGATTTTAGGTATTAAATCAATTTCTTTGACCTTGCCCTTTTTGCCTGCCTTTTCGCAGATTATTGATTCACGGCTTAAAAACTCAGTTAAAATTTCTGCGAAATCAAATTTCTCAAATTCCAATTCGTATTTTGCAAAACCGATAGTTTTCATCGGGCTTAGACCGTCACTCACAGAAACAAATTCTATGTCGGGCGGACTCACCCTTTTAAGAGCCTCAAGGCACTCTTCTAAGCTGTAGCTATCATCTATCAAACGGATATCAACTATTTCATAAAGTCCCTCGAAACCGAGTGACAACGGCAGAGCAAAATTCATATAGATATGCTGATTAAAGCCCTCTGTATACCAAACGGGAATTTTGGATTTTGCTATAAGGCGGGACATAAAACGAGTCATATCAAGGTGGGAAATGAATTTCATTGAGCCTTTTTTTCTATAAAAAATCCTAACGTTTTTCAAAACAAACACCCTCCCCGTAACACATTGCACCGCAATTAGAACACTTTTCTCGGCAGTTCGGTGTCGTAGTATTTTGATGAGCCAATTTGTTTTCACTCACAAGGAAGTTTTTAGTTACTCCCACATCTATATGCTCCCAAGGGGTAGTTTCCCCGTAGTCACGCTGTCTGTTAGCATAAAATTCGGGTGACAGACCGCATTCCTCAAAGGCTTTATACCAAACCTCAGGATTAAAGCACTCGGTCCAACTGTCGAACTTGCATCCCATTTTGTATGCCGCCTCAATAACATTACCCATTCTTCTGTCACCGCGCGCAAAAGCACCCTCTAAGAAAGAGGTAGAGCTATCATGGTAGCTGAGTGATATTTTCTTGGTTGTTATAGAATTCTTTAAAAGCTCCTGACGGCGGCGAATTTCCTCAAGACTAATCTGAGGCTCAAACTGGAACGGAGTGAACGGCTTTGGCACAAAGGTCGAAACACTGATAGAAACATTAACGCTCTTGCCCTTTGGTTTATTGGGCATTGCATAAAACTCGTTTACAATTCTCTGCCCTAAGTTGGCAATACCTATTAAATCTTCATCGGTTTCGGTAGGTAACCCCAACATAAAGTAAAGTTTAACCGAGGTGTATCCGCCCGCAAAGGCTGTACGGCAGGTGTTTAAAATTTCTTCCTCGGTGATATTTTTGTTTATAACATCACGAAGTCTCTGTGTTCCCGCCTCGGGAGCAAAGGTAAGACCGCTTTTTCTCACGTGCTTAATCTTTTCAAGCAGTTCATCGGAGAAGTTATCAATTCTAAGTGACGGCAAAGACAAACTGACGTGATTTTTATTGGTCCACTCTAAGAGATTGTTAAGCAGCGGCTCAATTTCTCTGTAATCACTGGTACTTAGTGACGAAAGGGAAATTTCGTCATACCCTGTATTCTCGCAAAGACATTTTGCTTGGTTATTTATGGTGTCAACACTCTTTTCCCTGACAGGGCGATAGATAAATCCCGCCTGACAAAAACGGCAGCCACGAATACATCCTCTAAAAATTTCCTGTACAGCACGGTCGTGAACTATTTCAATAAAGGGTACTACAAATTTTTCAGGATAATAGGACTTGTCCATATCCTTAATAATTCTCTTATTTATTGTAGCCGGAGCATCATTTTGAGGCACTAACGCTTTTAAGGTGCCATCGTTATTGTATTCATCTTTATATAAAGACGGCACATAAATACCCTCTATTTTGGAAGCGGCTATCAAAAACTCCTCTTTGGTAGCTCCCTTTTTCTTATATTCCTTGTAAAGGTCGATAAGCTCTAAATCAACCTCTTCGCCTTCACCGATAAAGAAAAGGTCAATAAAATCGGCTATCGGCTCAGGATTGCAGACACAGGGTCCTCCTGCCACAACCAAAGGAGACAAATCTTTTCTGTCCTTTGACCTTAGCGGCAGTCCTGCCAAATCCAACATATTAAGCACATTTGTATATGCCATTTCATACTGCAATGTAAACCCGATAATGTCAAAATCCTTTATGGGGTCACGGCTTTCGAGAGCGAAAAGAGGAATATTGTTTTCTCTTAAAACCTCCTCAAAATCCACCCAAGGAGCAAAAACACGCTCACACCAAATATCCTCTCGGCTGTTAAACTGTGAGTAGAGTATTTTCATTCCTAAGTGTGACATACCTATTTCGTAGGTATCGGGAAAGCAAAAGGCAAAGCGTATATCTACCTTTTCCTTGTCCTTTATAACGCTGTTAATCTCGCCGCCCGAGTATCTTCCGGGCTTTTGAACAGAGAGTAACAGCTTTTGAAACTGCTTATTATCCATTTGAATTCTCCGTTTTTAATATTCTTTAGAAATTATACTCTATTTCGCTTTTTCTTTCAACTAAATTTTAATGATAACCGACACAAAAAGGTAAATCGCAACAATGTAAACCGAAATATTAAGCTGACCTCTGATTGTTAGCGTAACCGCCAAAAAAGTAACTGCAGTGGCTAATATCAAAGTGATTATTCTTAATACAAGCAAAGCTTTGTTTATATCGTATTTTTTAGCAAGTAATGAAAAAAGCGCCGTTCCGCCGTCAAGCCCTGTAACAGGGAGCAAATTAAATGCACCGACTATTAAATTTATTAAAGAATAGTAAAGCACGGTTTCGCTTTTGAAAGCGAGGAAATTTACATAAAGAGTACCAAATAAAACCAAATTAACCACAGGTCCTGCCACAGCAATTAATATATCATTTTTATATTTTCCGTTAATGCTTCTTGTAATCTGTACCGATGCAGGAATCAGCCGTATGCTTTTAGGGGCGCTTTCAAGAAGCCACATTGCAAAGAGATGCCCTGATTCGTGCATTGCCACAGCTAAAATAACGGGCAATGCCAGTCCCGTTTTATCGGTGGCTAACATAAGGGTTACAACCGCAACAAACAAAAAGGAAACATATATTTCGGTGTTTAAAAGTTTAAATTTCACCCTATCACCTCTTCTATACGGGTGTCGGCTGTAATTTCCTCCAGATACCATTCTTTAAAAACCTTGTACTCACCTTTAAAAAGATATTTCACAGTCAAAACCGACAAAAGAATCAAGATTACACAAATTGCCTGAGTTATGATTACATTTATATACATATTGTCTTTTGGTGTTATATCATCCATTACTTTTACCGCCTTGTAAATTATTAAATATTATGGTACAATAAAATATATTATTTTTTAGGATGATTTTATGCCCTTTTTACCTATAACCAGAAAAGAAATGCTGTCTTTGGGGTTTGACACTCCCGACTTTATAATAGTGACGGGGGATGCTTATGTCGACCACCCAAGCTTTGGTACCGCTATAATTTCAAGGGTTCTTGAAAGCAAAGGCTATAAGGTGTGTATTATTCCTCAGCCCGTTTGTGATGACGATTTTAAGCGGTTTGGAAAACCAAGACTTGCCTTTCTTGTGAATTCGGGTAACATCGATTCAATGGTTGCCCACTATACTGCCGCCAAAAAACGCAGAAATGATGACGCTTACACACCCGGCGGAAAAGCAGGAAAACGCCCCGACAGAGCCGTTATTGTGTACACTAAAAAGCTTCGTGAAATTTACGGTGATGTGCCGATTGCCATTGGTGGAGTCGAGGCATCTCTTCGCCGTTTTGCTCATTATGATTATTGGGATGATGCCGTAAGACCCTCAATTTTGCTCGACTCCACAGCCGACCTTTTAATGTACGGGATGGGCGAAAAGCATATTATTAAAATCGCTGACCGACTGAACTCTGGCAAAAAAATCGAAGATTTAAAAGATATCAAAGGCACCTGTTATGCAGTTGATAGTAAAGATTATATCCCGATTAAGGCTGCAGTAGAATGTGCATCATTCGAGATTGTAAAAGAATCTAAAAAGCAGTATGCTATTTCAACCCGTATTCAGCAAGAAGAACACGATGCTGTACGGGGAAAAACCGTAATACAAAAAAGCGGTGGAAAAATAGTAATTCAAAACCCTCCCGAAATGCCACTGACCACCGAGGAAATGGATGAGGTCTACGCCTTACCATTTATGAGGGATTATCACCCGTCATACGAATCTTTAGGCGGTGTGCCCGGAATTGCAGAGGTTAAATTCTCACTCATTCATAACAGAGGTTGTTTGGGAGCCTGCAATTTCTGCGCTTTAGCATTCCACCAAGGCAGAAGTATCTCGGTCAGGAGCCACGAATCGGTTATAAATGAAGCCAAAAAAATCACTCAAATGCCTGATTTCAAGGGGTACATTCACGATGTAGGCGGACCTACTGCTAATTTCCGCTCGACCTCTTGTGACAAACAACTGAAACACGGACTTTGCCCTGACAGAAAGTGTCTGGCGCCCACTATGTGCCCTGCCGTCAAGGTAGACCACAGCGATTATTTAAAGCTCCTCAGAGAATTACGCTCTCTGCCAAAGGTCAAAAAAGTATTTATCCGTTCAGGCATTCGCTTCGATTACCTTATAGCAGATGAGGACGAAACTTTTTTTAAGGAGCTTGTAACCCACCATACAAGCGGTCAGCTAAAGGTAGCGCCTGAGCATTGCTCGGACAATGTGCTGAAATATATGGGCAAGCCTAAAATCAGCGTTTACAAAAAGTTTGAAAAAAGATTTTATGAGCTTACAAAGAGTATCGATAAAAAGCAGTATTTAGTGCCATACCTTATGTCCTCCCACCCGGGAAGTACAATTAAGGATGCGATTGAATTGGCGCTTTTCTTAAAGAGAAACCACTTGCACCCCGAACAGGTACAGGACTTTTATCCAACACCCGGTACGGTTTCTACATGTATGTTCTACACAGGTCTTGACCCATATACCTTAGAGCCGGTTTTCGTTCCGAGAACTCCCGAGGAAAAGGCACAGCAAAGAGCATTACTGCAGTATTTCAAGCCCGAAAACAAACAGATTGTGCTGTCAGCTCTTAAAAAATGTGGTCGTTTTGACCTTATAGGTACAGGTGAAAACTGCCTTGTGGCTGACAACACAAACCGAACACAACAAAGACCTCAAAAAAAGAAAAAGACAATAAGAAATGTGCATAAAAAAAAGCTCCGATAACGGAGCTTTTTTACATAAATTTAAGTTTTCTATTAAGTTCTGCAACGGGCAGTCCCACAACATTGAAATAATCTCCCTTTATACCCTTTACAAAGAGCGAGGCTTTACCCTGAATTCCGTATCCCCCTGCCTTGTCATAAGGCTCCAAAGTGTTTATATAGCTTTCAATTTCATCGTCACTTAAAGGGTAAAACTCCACCTCGGTGCAGACAGAAAACGAATCAATTTTACCCTTATTTACAATAGCACAGCCTGTGATTACCTTGTGTGTTTTGCCCGACAAAAGTTTAATCATTTGTTTGGCTTGCGCTTTATCCTTAGGTTTGCCCAAAATCACATCGTCTGCCACAACACAGGTATCGGCTCCTATGACTGTTCTGTCAGGATAATTTTCTGCAACGGACAAAGCCTTAATTTTAGCAAGGTATTCTGCGGTTTCATCGGCAGAAATATCTGTCGGGACAATTTCTTCACATTCTGACGGTATAACCTCAAAGTCGTTTGTTATTACTGCCAACAACTCTTTGCGCCTCGGAGACGCGGATGCCAAAATAATATTTTCTTTCATATTAAATAAATCCCGCCTCAGAAAATTTACTGTCTTGTATGTGCTTATTATACTCAGCAACGGCAAAGCGCACATGAACGGCATAATATGTTA
>JAZONB010000058.1:0-4296 GCA_045654305.1 Acutalibacteraceae bacterium
TCTGATATTAAGGTTATGTGCATAATCTATAAATTCTTTTAAAATTTTCCAACCCGCATCATAATCGTCTGTGCCTGTAAGACTAGGGTCAATAGTATATGGGCCATAGCTGCCATAACCGTTTCCGGTTTTTCCCATATCATATACAGGTGTAAGCCAAATACCGTTTACTCCCATTTCAGCATAATGATCTAATATTCTGTAAGCCGCTTTAATAGTACCCTCAGGTGTAGCGGTAGCTAATCTTAATTCAGTTATTATTAAATCCTTAACCCAATCTGACTAAAACCATCATCAAGAATAACATCTTGGTTTAATTTGAATTTAGGCAATAATTTCGAATTGTTAATTATGCTCATAAAAATCACCTCGGAAAATTTTTATCTAAGTGCAGTATATCACAAACTAGTCAATAAGTCAATCGATTAAATCATTTTTTTATTTTCTTTTTTTCGACTTTATTTTCAAGGATTTTTCTATTTCAAAATTTTAATTTCGACTAATTTTATCAATAGATTTTGTGAAAGCGCATTTCTACTATCACTAAAAAATATAAGGTGTAATTCGTAATATAAAAAAGGAATCGTTCAAAAATCAGAACGATTCCTTTTGTGTTGGTTGCCTTTAGGTGTGGAAATAAACCCCCGGTTCTACCGGGGGATAATAAAAAGAGCGAAGCAACAATAAAAAGGGCGAGCTAGAAGCAAGCCCAAAAAGACTAAGCCAAAAGAAGAACCTCCGTGTATAATAGTAATAGTTTGGCGGCCGCATTACTAAAAACAGGAGGTTTTTCAAATGAAAGAAAATAATAATGAAATAAGAAGTAGTTCACATTCAAAGTATAGATGTCAATACCACTGGTCATAACATTCAATTATAAGGAAGCAAGCAAAACCGTAACCCTAAAAGAGGTAAACGGTTCGATTATAGAATGCTCAGGTGCACCAGCCGAGAGCCTCGACACGCAAACGCGTGCTGAGGTTCTTCTTTTTTATTATCTCCAACCCGTGTTTGAGGTTGGTTATGAACATTCTTTTCGCCATGTAACAACTTAAAACTCCGTCCCCTTTGAGGACGGAGTTTTAAATTTGTGTTGTTTTAGTTCTATTTGCTGTAAAGCTCGTTAAGTTCAGACAAGGTTTCCTCAACCAAGGTCTGTCCGCCTTCGGGAGATACCTGATTTGAGAAAAGATGTGCGCTATATCCTCTTGCCTTTGCAGCGCGCTCGGTTGCAAGGTATGAACCGCTGAGTCTGCCGGGTTGACCGCAAAGCTGAACAATAAATGTCTGTTCAAAAGGTGAACGAGCCTGAATTCTGTGTTGGAAATCCATATAAAGTTCAAACTGGTTAGTAGCAAAAGCGATATTGCCGACTCTGATTACGTGCATTTCCATCGGGAACAAAGGATTTTCCTTTTGAGCTTTATAGCGAGCTACTATACCGTTTGAGTTATTTCTGTTAAAGATTTCAATTGAATTGCACTTCAAGTCAGAAATCTTATCGTCAGTACATACGAAGTCTTTTGCTTGATACTTAGGCAAATTGCTGTAATATTCGTATTCCTCTTCGGTAATCATTCTCTTTTCGAGTTGTACAGTCTTTACAGTGTGCTTAATCGGAATATCTGATAATTTCTCTTTTGAAGCCCACTCGCAAACATCGTCAAAAGCGGCGCAAATTTGAAGTGCGATTTCACGGCGTCTGTAAATTTCGGAAGGATTAACAAGGTCATCGGGAACTTTAACATCAGCGAATTTGAGTCTGAATCGTCTCTCTTCTGCCTTGTCATAGTAACGAGGTCTGGGCGCTAAGTCACCTGCGGCGGCACACTGAGTCAATACATTGATATCTCCGTAACGCTCGGTAAGTTCACGTCTCACATCGCTCCAGAAGTCTGCGCTCAGATAATATTCAAGCTCCATATTCTGTGAAGGACAAGGAATGTTAACGATTGAACCGGTCAACTTTTCGTCCTTATCATAAGTGAACATAAAGTTTGCATAGTGGTCTGCGCCTGTTTCAAGGTGTGAAAACTCGGGGATTTTGGTTGTGCCGTACATTTTTGCCCAACCCTCGGTCAAACGGTATCCCTTGTCGTCACTGCCTTCGGTCATATCTTTGAAATAAACTGCTCTACGATTGTGTGCTGCTACTGCATAGCCGTAACCATAGGAAATATATCCTTCTTTTCTTGATTCAAAAGATTCGCAAACAGCATCGGTTAATTGCTCAATAAAGAAATCAAAATACTCTCCGGGAGGAGTGATTTCAACACCATCGTGAGGTAAATCAGAAAGATTTCCCCACATAGCCAAATCTTCGCCCTTGTGAACAAAGGGACCTGCGTGGGTATGGGTTGCATTGATGATGATTTTTGATGTATCAATAGCGGGGTTTTTCTTTGCGACTTCTTCGCGAACGGTATTTAAAACATCCTTAAAAACACTAACCGCGTCAACTGATACGAAAATAACATAATCGTTACCATCATCAAGTGTAAGAGCGGTTGCCATAACATCATCCATTACACCCTTTGAAAAACGGATATAATACTGACCCGAAATAACGATAGGTTTGTCTGTTGAAAAGCTCCTTTTTCCCCAACCGATTTTAATCATTTCAAATTACTCCTTTACGATCAAATAATATATAGACTGTGATGTGTTACCCACAATAAATTTAAGTTTTCCGTCCTTATAGGTAGCGGGTACGGTTCCAATATAGAATCCCTCGGGACTAATTGCCCAAACGTTCATACCGTCAACGTCGGTCTCAATTTCGATTTCGGCTTTTATAACTTCTACCGTAATAGGCGGTTCACCCTGATCTACTGTTAAATCGCCCATAAACTTTGCATTTGCGTTCTGCGCTCTACCGACGGTTGTAAGCAAGATGTTGTCCGAATTTTTGATATCGTCATCGGTAAGGGAGCTCATCGCAACAACCGCAAAATCGGTTTCGCAGTTAATTTTAACGCCAGAAAGTTCAACAGTTTCATTTTTACCTAAAAATCCGTAAGCACATTTGGTTTTAGGAGTGTTTATATAGCCGTAGTTTTTCTTTCTGTCTATTAAAAGTTCGTTTGTATCAGAAATTATTTCATTTTCAAGTGTTGGTTTTCCATCCCTTGAAGAAAAGCTTTCAAAAGAAAGGTCGGATATAATTGCAGATTTTTCAATATTTGCCATTACCTCGTCATGGTTCCAATCACATCTTGAAAAAGGTTTAATCTTAACTGTGTTTTTAGCCATTGACACGTCTCCACGTCTGGTCATTAGTGCCGCGTGGTAGAAAAGTCCGAATTTGGCGGGATCGTTCCAAGCACTGAAAACACCCTGACGGTATGGTACACCACCCATTTTCTCAGAGGTAATTTCCCTTCCTATCATATTCATTCTTTCAAGTCTTGCAGAATAGGAATATGTATGAATAGCAAAGCCCGACCAACCTTGGAGTAAGCCGATAGCAGCAGAATAAAGAACTGATTCCGCTCTGTAATGATTCGGCCACGGCATATCCCATTCCGAAATAAAGGTAGGTTTATCGTCAGCCGCCATTACAGCGCAAGACCAAAGATATGAATAAGGGGTGACTACACCGGTGTTGTCACTATTTACAACCGAGTCTACGTCATATTTTGTTATTGAGTTGTTTGCGCAGCGTTTCTCAAATTCCTTCCAGCTCCAACTGTAATGATAAGCATGGCCGTCAAGATAATCGGTCATAAATTGGGTTTTTACGTTGGTAGGAGTTGACTGCCAGTTATTACCTGTTATTGGGAACTTTATACCGCACTCTCTCATAAGGGAATACATTTTTTCGTAGTAAAGTTCTTGGAGATAAACTTTAAAATCTATCAGAATGTCGTTGTTAAAATCATAAATGTCAAAATCCTCAGCCTTTTCCTCGTATCCATTAGCGGTAAGCCAAGCCGAAAACTTATTTATAAATTCACTCTTATACGGCTCAGGTATATTCTTGAACTGTTCGCCGGAAAAGAGGTCACATTCATTACAAATTTCTGCCATAACAAATACGGGGTCATCGGCATACTTTAATTCGGTGTAAGGGTTTTCGTGAAGCCAAAGTTCTTTACAAAACTCTTTTTGAAGCTCAATGAGTTTGTCACTGAAAACACTCATACATTTTGCGGCATCACCTAATGCTTTGGCATTTTCTACGCCCTCGTCAGACTTGAATTTTCTATATGTAAACATATCCATATAGCAGTAAATGCCCTCTTTTTTAAGGCAGTAAATGAGATAGTCAAGTCTATCCATACTTTGCGGGTCTAA
>JAZONB010000059.1:0-9115 GCA_045654305.1 Acutalibacteraceae bacterium
ATGGTGAAATCGTTAAGTATGTTGAAGATTTTGCTGAAAACGGCTTTGTTTCCGCTAATAAACTGAGCTACAAAGACAGTATGGAAATATCTGTCAGCGGAAATGAAGAAAGAATTTTACTAATTGCCCGCTATGATAACCTAGGAAAAGGTGCTTCGGGCGCGGCAGTAGAGTGTATGAACATAGTTCTCGGCTGTGATGTTACAACAGGTTTAGAAATTTAGGAGTGTTTAATTTGAAAATTATTTCGGGCGGTGTTACTGCTGCCAAAGGTTTTAAAGCGGGCGGCGTGCATTGCGGTATTAGAAAAAACAGGAGCAAAAGAGATTTAGCGCTGATTTTAAGCGAAACAAGGGCTAATACAGCGGCGGTTTATACCACTAACTTAGTTAAGGGCGCTCCTTTGACGGTTACTAAAAATCATATTGCTGACGGATATGCAAAAGCTATTATCTGTAATAGTGGAAATGCAAATACCTGTAACGCTAACGGGATAGAGATTGCAGAGCAGATGTCACAAATTTTGGGTGAAGCATTAAATATTTCTCCCGAAGATGTTGTGGTTGCATCTACCGGTGTTATCGGTCAGCCGCTGGATATCACACCTATTAAAAACGGTATACCCGAACTAATTAACAGTTTGAGTGATGACGGTAGCCTTGACGCCGCAGAGGGTATTATGACTACCGATACAAGAGTTAAGGAAATTGCCGTCGAATTTGAGGTTGGCGGCAAGATATGTAAAATCGGCGGTATTGCTAAGGGCTCTGGTATGATTCATCCCAATATGGCTACAATGCTTGTCTTTATCACTACAGACTGTAATATCAGCAGTAAAATGCTTAGCAAGGCTCTTTCGAGTGATATTGAAAACACATTTAATATGGTTAGTGTAGACGGTGATACCTCTACTAATGATATGGTTTGTGTTCTTGCTAACGGTATGGCAGGCAACGCTGAAATAACAGAAGAAAATGACGATTTTAATGCATTTATGCAGGCTTTAAATACTGTAAATATTCACCTTTGCAGATGCATTGCAGGTGACGGTGAGGGCGCTACTAAATTGCTTGAATGTAAGGTTAGTAATGCCGAGAGTGAACAAATTGCAAAAACTGTTGCGAAATCGGTTATTTGCTCCTCACTCACAAAGGCGGCTATGTTTGGTGCTGACGCTAACTGGGGCAGAGTGCTGTGTGCTATCGGTTACAGCAAAGCAGATGTGGATGTTACAAAAATAGATGTTTCATTCAAGTCCGCAAAAGGCGAAATATCCGTTTGTGAAAACGGCTCGGGTGTAGATTTTTCGGAAGAAAAGGCAAAGGAAATATTGCTGGAAGATGAAATTGAAATCTTAGTAAATCTAAATTCTGGCGATTTTTCAGCTACTGCTTGGGGTTGCGACCTTACATACGATTATGTAAAAATCAACGGCGACTATAGAACATAAGAGAAGTGATAAATTATGTATATTGACGATATTACAAACTCACAAAGAGCTGAGGTTTTAACGGCGGCTTTGCCATTTATTAAAATGTATTACGGCAAGGTTGTTGTTGTGAAATACGGCGGAAACGCTATGATAAACGAAGAACTTAAACAACAGGTTATGGAAGATATTGTTCTTCTCCACCTTGTTGGAGTTAAGATTGTTTTAGTTCACGGCGGTGGCCCTGAAATCACCGAAATGTTAGCTAAAGTCGGCAAGGAAACTCAGTTTGTGGACGGTCTTCGTGTTACCGATGCTGAAACTGCCGAGATAGTTCAAATGGTTTTGGCAGGTAAAATCAACAAAAGCCTTGTAAACCTTTTGGGAACAAAGGGCGGCAAAGCAATGGGTATTTCGGGTATTGATGCTCACATCATTGAAGCCGAGGTTAAGGATGAGCGTTTGGGATATGTTGGAAACATTACAAAGGTTAATGTAGAGCCAATTAAAAACCTTATGGATAACGATTACATACCTGTTATTTCAACTGTTGCTTGTGATGATAAGGGAAATGTGTATAACATAAATGCTGATACTGCCGCCGCATATATTGCAGGTGCTTTAAATGCAGAGCGAATGTTTACTATGACTGATATTGCGGGAATTTTAAAGGATAAGGACGACCCATCCTCATTAATTCCTTGCATAGATGTTAAGGAAGCTGAAGAACTGTTTACAGACGGTACGATTTCGGGCGGTATGATACCCAAGGTTGAGTGCTGTTTGGATGCTATTGCCAAGGGTGTTAAAAAGGTTGTTATAATGGACGGCAGAGTTCCTCATTCATTACTTATCGAGACCTTGACTGATGAGGGTGCAGGAACAATGGTTATAAAGGAAAAGTAATAATGAACATAATTGAAAAGGATAGCCTTTATGTGGCTAATACCTATGCTCGTTTTCCGTTGGTGTTAAAAAACGGAAAAGGTTCTAAAGTTTTCGATGAAAACGGCAAAGAATATATCGATTTAGCAACGGGTATTGCTGTTAATTCTTTTGGTTACTGTGATGATGAGTGGATAAAGGCTGTTACTCAGCAGTTGAATACATTACAGCACACCTCTAATCTGTATTATTCTGAGCCTTGCGTTAATTTGGCTGAGTTTATATGTGAAAAAACAGGACTTAAAAAGGTGTTTTTCTCAAATTCGGGCGCCGAGGCTAATGAGTGTGCGATAAAGGTCGCAAGAAAGTATGCGGCAGAGAAAAAGGGAAGTGAGTATAACACAATCATAACCCTTAAAAACAGCTTTCACGGAAGAACAATAACTACCCTTGCGGCAACAGGTCAGGATGTCTTTCATAAGGACTTTTTACCCCTTACAGACGGTTTTGCCTATGTAGAGGCTAATAACTGTGAGGAACTGATAAAAACGATTGAAAACGGCAAAATAGCGGCTATAATGTTCGAAACTGTTCAGGGCGAGGGAGGAGTTTTACCCCTCACAGAAGATTTTGTTAAAACAATATTTGACTTGGCTGAAAAATATGACATTTTAACAATATCGGACGAAGTACAAACAGGAAATGGCAGAACAGGTCAGCTTTATGGCTATATGAATTACGGCGTAAAACCCGATATTTTCACCACTGCAAAGGGTATAGGCGCAGGTCTTCCAATGGGTGCTACTGTCTTGGGAGAAAAAACAGAAAATGTGCTAAAACCTGGTGACCACGGCTCCACCTTTGGAGGCAATCCCGTTGTTTGCGCGGGTGCGTTGAGCGTTTTAGAGAGAATTGATGAGAAGCTTCTTAAAGAAGTCAGAGAAAAATCTCAATTTATAATAGAAAAATTAAGCGCTTGCAAGGGTGTTAAATCGGTTACAGGAAAAGGCTTAATGCTCGGAATTGAGACCGAAAAGGATGCTAGCGAGGTTATAGCCGTTGCTCAAGAAAAGGGCGTTTTGGTTATTAAAGCTAAGACTAAGGTGAGACTTTTACCTGCCTTAAATATTCCTTTTGATGAGCTTCAAAAGGCTATAAATATTCTATGCGAAGTGATAGGTGAGTAGATTATGGATTTTAAGGGTAAAAGCTTTTTAAAGCTTTTGGATTTTTCTGCTGAGGAAATCGGTTGTTTAATTGATTTGGCGGCAGAGCTTAAAAACAAAAAAAAAATGGGTATACCTCACAGACTTTGTGAGGGTAAGAATATTGCTCTGATTTTCGAAAAAACTAGCACCCGTACCCGTTGTGCTTTTGAGGTTGCGGCTTACGACCTTGGAATGGGTGTTACATACTTAGACCCCACGGGCTCGCAAATCGGCAAAAAGGAAAGTATTGCTGATACTGCAAGGGTACTCGGTAGAATGTATGACGGTATCGAGTATCGCGGATTTGGTCAGGAAATAGTTGAAGAGTTGGCGAAATACGCAGGCGTTCCCGTATGGAACGGTCTTACAAATGAATTTCACCCCACACAAATCTTGGCTGACTTCTTAACTATCAAAGAAAAATTTGGCAAATTAAAGGGTATTAACTTTGTATATATGGGTGATGCCCGTTACAATATGGGTAATTCCTTAATGGTTGGATGCGCTAAAATGGGACTTAACTTTACTGCCTGTGCACCTAAAAAATATTTCCCCGATGAAGCGCTGATTAAGGAATGCGAGGAAATTGCAAAGCAGTCGGGCGCTACACTGAACTTTGAGGAAGACCCAAAAAAAGCTACCGAAAACGCCGATGTTATCTATACTGATGTTTGGGTTTCAATGGGTGAGCCTGCTGAGGTTTGGCAAGAGAGAATAAAGGAGCTGTCACCCTATCAGGTGAATAAACAGCTTATGTCAAATGCTAAGGATACTGCTGTATTTATGCATTGTCTACCTGCCTTTCACGACCTTAACACAGGTATAGGCAAGGAAATGTTCCAAAAATTCGGTATTGGTGAGATGGAGGTCACAAACGAGGTCTTTGAAAGTGAACAGTCCATCGTTTTTGACGAAGCCGAAAACCGTATGCACACTATAAAAGCCGTAATGGCAGCAACATTATAATGGTTATTGTTAGTCTAAACATAAATGTTTAGACACAAAATCTTTGATTTTGTCACAAATTTCTCTTGAAATTTGTCCATATCCATTGCAATGAGTGTTGTACAAAATTAAATTACAAAATTTAATTTTGCCAAAGCCACTTAAAAAGTGGCTTGTCGAAGCGCTTTTCAGCGTTTCGACAAACTACAATCATTATAAGAATAAAAGCTTTCAGAATTTCATACTATTTTTTAGTGGGTGAAATAATGAAAGCTTTTTTTACGATTTTAATTGTTGTTTTAAGTGTTTTCGCCTTGAGTGTATTGTTTTTTGCGATAAAAAGCCATAAGTTTTTTAAAACACTTTTATTCAATGCGTTTTTAGGGATTAGTGTCTTAGCAATAATTGATTTAACAGCTAAATTTACGGGTATGTATATACCGCTTAACTGGTACAGCGTAGGGGGTAGCGCAGTATTTGGTATTCCCGCTGTGTGTTTGTTTTTAATACTGCAAATTATAATTTAAAAGCAGAGGCTAAACCTCTGCTTTTTGCTTACTTATTTATAATTGTCTCTGCCGCTTTTTTGAGATAATCACATTCGTATCTCTCAAACTCGCCGTTGTCCACCATTTGCGCTAAGGAAACATCTATTGGCATTTTGCCGAGTAGGGGAACACCTAACTCCTCCGCAACAGTTTCACTGCCTGAACCGAAAATATTAAACGATTTTCCGCAATCGGGACAAACAACATAGCTCATATTTTCAACAATACCTAAAACGGGAATTTCCATCATTTTTGCCATATTATAAGCCTTTTTAACGATTAAGGAAACCAAATCCTGTGGTGAGGTAACGATAACAGCGCCGTCAAGGGGAATGCTTTGGAATACAGTTAGCGGAACATCACCCGTACCGGGAGGGCAGTCAATAAGGAGATAATCAAGCTCCCCCCAAATAACATCATGCCAGAACTGTTTAACGGCACCTGCAATAACGGGACCGCGCCAGATAACAGGCGAGTCGTTTTCGGGGAGCATTAGATTTATCGACATGATTTTAATACCTGTTTTGGTTTCTGCGGGGAGTATGCCGATTTCGTTCTGCATAGCTCTTGAATTAACACCAAAGGTTTTTGGAATGGAGGGGCCTGTAATATCGGCGTCAAGAATGCCGACCTTATAGCCTTTACGGTTAAGCTCGACAGCAAGCATTGATGTAACCATTGATTTACCAACGCCACCCTTACCGCTCACAATACCGATAACGTGTTTAATGTTGTTGTATTCACCGGTTGGCTCGATAAGACTTTGTGGGTCTTTACCTTTACAATTTGAAGAACAGGAACTGCAGTTGCCTGAACAGCCCTGAGTATTTTTTTCTGACATTGAATTCACCTGACTTTTTAAACTTTAAAACATATTGTACTACTTTTTGGTTAAAATTTCAAGTAATGCTTTGCAACCTTTTGTTATGTCATTAAAGGTCACATCGAAATTTCCGTAATACCAAGGGTCGGCAACATCCTTTTCCTTTAAAAGCTTGCTGATTTTATTTTGTGGGTCGCTTTTAAAAATATGCTTTATATTGCGAAGATTATTGTTGTCCATACAAATAAACATATCGTAGTTTTCATAATCCTCGGAGGTTAACTGCACAGCCCGTTTTTCTGTTACGGGAATGTTGTTTTTCTCGAGTTCCGCAAGGGCAGGAGGATAGATGGGGTTGCCAATGTCTCCCCAAATTTCCTCACTGCTTGTGGCAGAGGATTTAATTAAAAAGTCATTTTCAAGGCCTTCGTCCTTTACTAATTTTTTCATAATGAACTCAGCCATCGGACTACGGCAAATATTGCCGTGGCAGACAAACATTATTTTTTTCATTCGTTTATTCCTTTATTTTGTTTTACATCAATTATATCACAAACTCTCACGATTGTAAAATATAATGCAGTCCGCCCTTATTGCTATTTATAATGATATGTGTTAAAATGAATTAATTGATAAATACTGATTTAACAATGGAGTGTGATTGTATGATATGGGTAATCGGTATAATTAGTGTTCTTGGTATTGCCGCAGGGATATACTCTCTTGCAAAAATAGGCAAGGTCAAAGGAATTGCAGAGTTGTTGTTGGCAATAATCTGCCCAACCATAGCAATTTGGTTTAGCTCTCTCCAAAATGGACGTGCCTTTGGTGGAACAAAATTGGAGTTTTTTGTTCATTCAGCAACAGTTGATGGCGACATTTGGCCTTGGATATTACTTGTCCTACTTATTGCAGAAGTTGTTTGCATTGTAAGAACTGTTTGTGTGTTTACAAAAGAAAAGAAATAAACCATTTAGAATCTAGGAGGTTGGCCCTGTGAAAAAGAAAATCTTTATCATTTTGGGTATCTTTATCGTTTTGTTAATAACGACAGCTTTGGTGACCCATTATGCAGATAGTGCCAGAGTGAGAAATTCGGTAGAACCGGTACATACTATTAAAATCGTTTCTAAAGATGGCAACAAGGTTACATACTGGGGACTGGGTTACAAAGTTATCAGATACCCAAGTGTAAGTCCTAATGAACCATACAAGAACAATCGTGGGGTCAAGTACGGTAGTTGGTTTATGGACTATGAACTACCCGATACGCAACCAGATGTTTCTAAACTACAAGAAAAATACCCACAATTGTTCAATGTTTCAACTGATGGCGGTTTAACGGTTTATGTCTGGCAAATGTCAAAAGACAGTTATCGTTGCTATCTTGTCAACACTGACGCAGAAGCAGTGTCAGATAACAGTTTTGCTTATGAGGTTGGTACAACCATCACTGAAATGCGAGCAATTTTAACCACCTATGATATTGACAAAAAAGATATTATTGTTCAACCTATAAGTAATCCTTTATCGAGTTATTACTATGAAATAAATGATGAATATCGCATGATAACCAAAGAATTGTTTTGGAAAGACTGATGCGAGCAAATTATAATTTGTAAAGGAGAAATTATTATGAAAAAAATATTGTTTGGAATTGCACTTATTTTGTTTCCCGTATCTGTATTTGCGATGGATTATGGTCATGATTTGCCAGGAATAGTAGAATACATTTATGTTTTCGCTCCTTTAATTGGTTTGGTATTTTGTTTTGTTGGGTTGTTTGAGAAAGAAGAATAATCAGAATTTACATTTATAAGCACATATATGGCAAATTAAAATTTGTCGAACTTATATAAAACACCCGCCGATTTGCAAATCGGCGGTTGTTTTGTGTTATATTCAAGGCTTTAGGTGTTTTCTTCGATAGAATGATTTTATAAAATCTCTTTAATTTGACAGCCTAAAAGCTCGGATTCAGTCTTTGAATGGGTTATAAGAATTAGCGGTCTGTCATCAATAATCTCGTTTATATATCTAATAGCGTTAGTTATATTTTCTTCATCTAATCCTGTAAATGGCTCGTCTAATAAAAGATAGTCAAAATCTGAGGCAAGTGCTCTGGCGATTGCAACTCGGCGGCACATTCCACCCGAAAGCTCCTGAGGTTTGCTTAAAGTATAATCTTTTAAACCTAAGTTTTCTAGAACTGTCAGTGCCTTTTCTTTTGTTGCACCTATCAGCGTTAGATTTTCTAAAACTGTTTTGTGGGGGAGCAATCTGTCCTCTTGAAAAACAACAGCAGGTTTAATTGAGGGGAGTTGAATTATATCACCGCTTTGCGGAGTTTCCAACCTTAAAATAATTCTCAAAATTGTTGTTTTTCCGCAACCGCTCGTGCCCCAAAGACAAATTCTGTCACCCCTTTTAATGTGCAGTGTGAAATTGTTTAAAACCTCATTTTCACCGTAGGAGAAGTTGATATTGTTAAGCTTTATCATTCTTTTTCTCCTTTATGAAATGTTTTATAGAGCTTTCCAAAAGAATTGAAAGCAAAGCAACAACTGCCGTCACGGCAAAAACCTCGGGCATTTCAATGTAAACCTGAGCATCCCTTAGCATACCGCCTATTGAAGATACGGGTTTGCAGATTACCTCAGCCGCAATACCTGATTTCCAAGCAAAGCCGAGGGCTGTGAAAGCTGTTGAAATTACCGATGGAAGAATAATTGGGAGTTTAATATTTGTTAAGGTTTTAAAATATCCTAAACGGTAAACCTTTGCGAGTTCCAAATATTTAACATCAATATTCTCAAGTCCGTTTTGTACTGTGTTCCAAATCATCGGCATTACCATTAAAAAGCATATAAATACAGGTAAAATATCAGATTTAAACCATACAAATGCCAAAATGATAAAGGAAGCCACCGGAACTGCCCGTACAATTTTGACGATAGGGGAAAACAGAGCATTAAATAGCTTTGAGTGATATGACAAAACACCGCCCAAAACACCGATAATAATACCTAATACATACCCGCCGATAATTCTTAGCAAGGAAAGAATTACAGCAATATAAAAAGCAGCTGTTTTCATTAAAGAAAAAAGAGATTTTATTGTTGTAAGGGGAGAGGGCAAAAGTATTTCGTTATTAAAAATCAGAGCCGATATCTGCCATATGATTATCCAAAATAACAGTACAGCAATTTTTTTGATTAGAGCTTTACCTTTAGTTGTAGTAGAAAGCATCATTGGGGAGTTTACCTCCTATGGACTG
>JAZONB010000060.1:0-2140 GCA_045654305.1 Acutalibacteraceae bacterium
AATTTTTATACACTCCATTTTCGTTAATAATTTTATTTAGCGGTACGGCAGTACAGCCGTACCGCTTATATCTTAATCTTCGTCGTCTTCCGAAGCTTCTCTCATCAATCTTTCAAACTCTTCTTTTCCAATGTCGCTTTCGAGAAAACGCTCCATCTCTTCCATCATGAACATAGCAAGAGAATTAAGCGCATCTTCGGGAACATCCGACTTAAAAACAATTTTAGGATCGCTCATGAGCTGCACCTCCTTAAATATCATTACCTCCATTTCCGCCGGAGGCTAGCATCGAAACATATAACATATAAATTCTCCTTACAAGCGGTGGCAGGTTGCCGCCGCCATATACTTCGGGCTTTTGTATCGCCCGACCTTTATTTCCCTTTATTGTCCCTATATATCAATCCTGTAAATTTTCGTCAGCAGGACATTGTAGTCAATTTAAATTCTTCCTTCATCATTTTAATTAATAGCTTACTTTTTCTTCGGCTTATCAGCCAAGTAAATTCTTGTCACTTCGGTTCTGTGGTGACCTAAGTTTTCGCTTACAATCTTTCGTGCTTTCTTTGGGCGCTCTTTTAATGCTTCAGCATAGGTTCTTTGTGCATAGGTGTGTCTTAGACTGTGCCAAGAAATTGTTTCGGTTCGTTTCTTTTTACCGTCTTCACTCAAATCCTCACGGTTTTCTACCATAAAGTATTTTCTGTTATAACTCATCCAGTTCTGCAATGAACGCTTTTCTCGTTGAACGCCGCCCTTTTCGCTGCCTGAGATTAAATAATCTCGTGGGTATCGACCTGAACACCTGGCATAGTTTAAATTATCGGTAATAATACTGCGTTGCTTTGCGCTTAAATCAATAGCCCTTGTCTGACCGCCTTTGCCTTTTATGACAAGTTGACCTGTTTTTAATGCGGACATAAGGTATTCAACTCTAAGGGTGCAGATTTCTTCAAGCCTTAAACCAAATTCACTGGCAAAGTCAAAGCCAATAACCACATCCTGTCGACCTTTTTCGATAGCCAACTGTCGAATACGGACAAGTTCTTTATCTAATAGTGAATGGTCTTTAACGCCTGTTGCACGTTTAGGCAGTGATAGCTTATCATTTTTAGAAAGTCTATTTTTACTGCCTGATTTTCTATGGAAATAACGAATGCCGGATAGATCGGATTGAATTGTTGCGGCTGAGTTATTTTCTTTAAGATGCTCCACATAGGCTTTAAAGTGTCGGTCTTCCACGTTCTTAAAGTTTTGCAGACGAAAATTATCGGCTAAGAACTTACAGAACCTTTTTGTTGCTTCAAAGTATCGTGCTCGTGTTTTAAAACTAAGTTCGTTGCTGTGCTTATAGATGGACTCGACTTGAGCAAGTAGGTTTTTATACAGCCCCGGATTTAACACTGTAATATCATTAGAATCTGACATAGCAAACCGTCTCCTTTCTTCAAAAATATATTTCAACGCAAGGACAGGGACCAAGCCTTGCGTAAAAAACTGTGTACGAAAATAGTGAAAAATGCAGTATTTTCGTCAATAAAATATTTGGGGTTCTCCTGACGAAAATAATTTTGTGTACGAAAATTTTTCTGCTCATTTGCAAATGAAAGTCATATATCATCTCAAACCGTGGAGCATCAAAAATTGCTTTTATAGATTGTGCTGACCTTATATCGAAATGTAAATAATCTCAAAAGGACGGTCAGCACAATCTTTTTTTACGGGAAATGAAAGTAATTTCAAAATATCATTTCAAAAAGATAGGTAATATATCATTTCGAAAAGTAAATCATCAATCATACAAGAGCCATATTTAGTAACATCATAAATACAAACTATCATCATTTAATGATATCTATAATAAATCTATCATTAACCTATATGGCTCTTAAAAGGAAAGTCCGCAGGGCATAATACACCCACTGTCAATGGTGTGCGCGAGCCTTCATTTCTTACTGATTCTTTATTGACGCGGGGTATTATGCCCTGCTAATCTCGGCTCTCCGACTGCGTCTCCGAGCCGTTTCTATCTGACTTCGTCCAATAGAAACGGCTCGGATCCCAAAAAGAGAGTCATAAATCATTTCTAAAGGACAATCATCTATCATCATAGAAATGATAGTCATAGCACCTGCTTCTT
>JAZONB010000061.1:0-1949 GCA_045654305.1 Acutalibacteraceae bacterium
AATTAGGCATCAAGGTGGCAACAGAATAATGAAACTTATAAAGGATATAAACTTTTTAATTGTAGGCTTAGGTCTTTTGGGCGGTAGTTACGCTAAAGGACTTAAGAATATTGGTTTTAAAGTCAGCGCGATAACTAAAAATCAAGAGGATATTGATTACGCAATTGAAAATAAAATTATTGACAGAGGAACTACCGGAATAGACCCGGAAATTATCGGTGACGCTGATGTAGTCGTAATGGCTCTTTATCCGCATATTTTTGTGGAATGGATAAGAGAAAATCAAGCGCATTTTAAAAGCGGTGCAATCATTACCGATGTTACGGGTGTTAAGGGTGAGGTTGTAGATGCTGTTCAGTCTATACTTCGTTCCGATGTGGAATTTATTGCCGCTCACCCAATGGCAGGTAAAGAAACTTGCGGTGTAAAAAACAGCGACCCCTCAATTTTTATCGGCGCTAACTATATAGTAGTTCCTACCGAGAAAAACACAAAAGATGCTATTGAGCTTTGCAAAAACTTAGGTGAAATGTTAGGCTTTCGAAGAGTTTCAACCTTAAGCGTTGAGGAACACGACCGAATGATAGCGTTTTTATCACAGCTTACTCACTGTATTGCAGTAAGCCTTATGTGTTGCGCTGATACTGAGGGTATGGAAAAATATACCGGTGATTCCTTTAGGGATTTAACACGAATTGCCCGTATCAATGATGAGATGTGGAGCGAACTGTTTTTGTGCAATAAACAGGATTTGCTAGCACAAATGGAAAAGTTTAAGACGACATTTGATGAACTTTATGAAAAAATCAGCAGTTCGGACCGTGACGGCATCAGAGAAATGATGCGTTGTTCAACAGTCAGACGAGGTCTTTTTGACAAGGAGTAATTATAAAATGGGTATGAATTTTTTAAGAAAACTGCCGATACCAAAGGATATCAAGGCACTTTATTCATTAGATGAAAAAAGTGCCGCTGTAAAGGCGGAGCGTCAGGAAGAAATCAAGAAAATTTTTGAGGGCAAAAGTGATAAATTTATTTTGATAATCGGTCCTTGCTCGGCGGATAACAAGGAAGCGGTTCTTGATTATATCGGGAGACTTCGTTTGGTTCAAGATGAGGTTAAAGATAAGATTTTCATAATACCTAGAATTTATACTAACAAACCTCGTACTACGGGTGACGGTTATAAGGGTATGCTTCATCAACCAAATCCTGATGAAAAACCCGATATGCTAAACGGTATAGTTTCTATTAGAGATTTGCATTTATCGGCTCTAAGAGATTACGGCTTTATCTGCGCCGATGAAATGCTCTATCCCGAAAATTATCGTTATCTGTCCGATTTGTTGGCGTATGTTGCGGTGGGTGCTCGCTCGGTTGAAAATCAACAGCACAGATTAACGGCAAGTGGCATCGAAGCGCCTGTCGGAATGAAAAATCCAACCAGCGGTGACCTTTCTATTATGATGAATTCCATAACCGCCGCTCAGCACTCACACACCTTTATTTACAGAGGCTGGGAGGTTGTGAGCGAGGGGAACCCTTATGCTCACGCTATAATGAGAGGTTATGTGGATTACACAGGAAAAACCGTTTCCAACTATCATTACGAGGATTTAGTAAATCTTTATGATTTGTATGCAAAGGCAAATCTCAAGAATCCATCGGCGATAATCGATACAAATCACGCAAATTCCGGCAAACAGTATCTTGAACAGATTAGAATAGCCAAGGATGTTGTGTATAGCCGAAATCATAATGAGGATATCAAGAAAATGGTAAAAGGACTTATGATAGAAAGCTATATTGAGGATGGTGCTCAGAAAATTGGTGAGCATATCTATGGTAAATCTATCACAGACCCGTGCCTCGGTTGGGAAAAATCCAAGGATTTAATCTATAAAATAGCTGATACTTTGAAGTAATATAAAAAAGAGTGTTTTCAGTTT
>JAZONB010000062.1:0-8568 GCA_045654305.1 Acutalibacteraceae bacterium
ACCTCTATGAATATATCCTTATTCTCACTGACTGCCTGTTCTACAGGCTTTCTCGGTGTACCGTAGTAGTTATCAACATAAAGGTTATATTCCAGCAGCTCGTCATTTTCAATCATACTCTCGAACTTTTCACGGGAAATAAAATTATATTTCTCGCCCTCTTTTTCGCCCTCACGCATATTACGTGTTACAGAGGAAATTGAAAATTTGATGTCACGACATTTTTTAAAAAGCTCGGTCAGTAACGCATCCTTGCCCGAGCCTGACGGCCCCGAAATAATAAATACTCCGCCTTTACTCATCTTCGTCCTCCTCTAAAGCTTCCTCTTCAATACGGTTTGCTAAAGTCTCGGCCTGAAGATATGTTAATATGATATGGTCGCTGTCGGTAATAATAACCGCTCTGGTTCTTCTGCCGTGGGTAGCGTCAATTAAATTTCCACGCTCCTTGGCTTCGCCGATAATTCTCTTAATTGGCGCCGATTCAGGGCTTACAATGGTAATAATTCGGTTGGCGCTCACCATATTACCGAAGCCTATGTTTACAAGTTTCATACCGCACCTACTCAATATTTTGAATTTGCTCTCTTATTTTCTCAATTTCCGCCTTGATATCCACTACTGTGTGCGCAATTTCCACATCCTGAGCCTTAGAGCCTGTTGTGTTTGCTTCACGGTTAATTTCCTGAATTAAGAAATCAAGCTTTTTACCCGTAGCAGAATTGCCGTCGAGCATATCTTTTAGCTGACTTATATGGCTTCTAAGTCTCACAGTTTCCTCGTCCACAGCCACCTTGTCGGCAAAAATTGCGGTTTCGGTTATAAGCCTTTGCTCGTCGATAGCGGTATTTCCCAAAAGCTCGCGCATTTTTTCTTCAATGCGCTGTCTGTATGCCTTAACAGTTTCGGGTGAACGGCTTTCAATAAACTCGACTTTACTTAAAATTGTCTCGGCTCTTCCAAGTACATCTGCCTTAAGCTTTTCGCCCTCTATAGCTCGCATTTCATCATAGCTTACAAGCGCCTTTTCGGTAACAGTTTTAAGTGCAGATATTATCACTTCATCATCTAAAGCATTCTTTCTGACATTAAAAAGCTCGAAATTGTTCGTGAACGCCGAAACCTTTAAATCGTCCTTAATCTTGTATTCCTTAGCAAGCCGTTTTAAAGCACCTATGAAAGCTGCGGCATACTGGTGGTTAATCTCAACCACAGTACCTTTTTCGGTATTGTCCTCAACAAAAACGCTCAGCTCCACCTTGCCCCTTGTAATATGTTGCTGACAAAGTGCCTTTAAGGCATCCTCGGCAAACTGGTAGGCACGGGAAAGTCTAGCACTAAACTCAAAATATCTGTGGTTTACGGATTTTACCTCCACAGTGATATTAAGTCCGTCAATACTCTCAACCGCCCTGCCGAAGCCGGTCATACTTTTAACCATCAAACTTCCTCCAAACAGAAGATAATAATTCATATTATTATACCAAACAACTATACCCTTTGTCAACTTTTGGATAAAAGAAAAGTGCGGAGTTTCTCCGCACTCATTTTCTAAAAATCAATTGTTTCGCCGTTGGCGGTTTTTTCTGCCAGCTTTATGAGATTACTGAGCTCACTAGTAGTTACTCTGCCCATTCCTACGCCATCAAGCTTACATTGATAACGGGTTGCGCTCACCTTTGTGAACTCAACAACCGATTTGCCGCCCTCTTTCAAGGTGATGACAAATGAAAATTCGGGTTTTGAGGTTAGATTATCATTGATATAATCTTTAGTCGTAAGAGAAATACAGTTCGCATAGAAATTTTGGAAATTATCGGAAACTAATTTCTTGCCGCCTATCGTTACATTATAATCTTCCTCGGCATCCTCGTCCTCATTCTTAACAACATCGAAGCTATAACTCTTTTCAGGTGTGTTAACGGTGAAATTAGAGATTTTTTCAATGTTAATCATAAAGACGGTTGATAGGTAATAGTCGGTAGTTTCATATCCCGCAACTGTTGACAAGGTCGAAGCCGACACCCTATAAATAACAGGACTGTTTTCATTAATCACAGCGTAATCACCGTCTGCCTGCTGTTTGATTTTAAAGATAACAGTTGCCTTTCCTATCTGCATCTTTATCTGCATATCGGGTTTGTCAAGTCCTACCTTTTTGATGCTAGCAGAGGTCACATCATAGGAATACGCTCCCGACGGCGTTATTCCGCTTTCGAAAAGCGGAGTAATGTTTTCAAGATTTTGCGCAAGGCGTAGCTGAGGAGTTTTTATGATGTAGGAGTAATATTCTGAAAGCTGTTCGTCGTCATTCGGATAAATGTCAATAGCCTCGGGATAGTTTTCACCGCTTATTGTGAGACGGTCAAATTTCTGAATTGTGCCTTGTTCTGTAAAACTGTCAGCAACTTCTTTGTCTTCCTTGTCAAAGCCCTCAATAGTAGGTGTTGCAGCAAAATCTAAAATGTCAAACCGCAAGGATGAATAAACATCATCGGAAACAAGGTATATTTTATCCTCGTTTTCTATCTTGAGATAATATCCCGTGTTGTCGGGTGACTTGTCGCCAAGCAGTACGGTATAACCGTCCGCCTTTTTTGGGGTTACAACCGCCTTTGTCGAAGCAGATGTTAGGCCACATTCCTCAGCGGTTTTTTTGGTTATTTCCATACTTGCCGAAATGGTTGCAACCGTGTTCACAACTCTCTCTATGATGCTTGAATCGGTGAGGCTTTTATCAACCTGCTTTGTGTACCATTCAAGCTTTGCGTCGCTCTCACTTTCGGTACTGTCATCGGCCACCTCTTGTGAATAAAGCTCCACTGTGCCGCCCAAATTAGTGACATTTACTGAAGCAATATCGTCACTTTCAAGCTTTTTAACCTCAATATTGTTTGTTGTTTCGGTCTGCTCCTCGCCCTCTTCCTTAGTGGGGATAAGCTTTATAACAGCCACCGTTGTTCCCACCAGTATGCAAAGAGCTAAAACTCCCGCTAAAATCTTTGGCAAAAGCTTTTTGTCCTTTTGCTTAACGGTTTTATGCTGGGCGGGGTCTGAAAAAACGGTAGAAAACTCTTCATTCGTTTCTAGGTTTTCATTTTCTTGGAAATCAGCCATTTTATGCGTTCCTTCTCTTAATAAAAATCACTATACCCATAGCAAGTACTGCGAGAGGTAATATAAACATAAATATTACCTTTATAGCATTTGCCGAGCCTTCGGTTACAGAATCGTAGAAGCTTTCGTTTGTTATCGTTTTTGACACAAAGGAAATATCGCTTTCACCCGCTCCCGATGCTCTGTCCGCCATAGCAAGGGTTAAGTCCTTATTCGCAACCGATGCAGACTCATTATAATCGGAGCTTAAGAAATACGGACTGCTAAAGACTGTAACACGGCTTTCCTTTGGCTCGTTGTTTATATATTCCATCTGTGTGGTTTCGATAATGGTGGAATATTTTGACTTGCCCGCAGAACCGGCTTCGGACCATTCTGCAACACCCTTTGGAGCCTCGGTTACACTCTCCATAGTTTCCACTACAGATACAACCTTTTTTGAACCCTCGCTTTCAAATGCGGGCTCCATAGGAACATTGTATCCCGTTACGCAAAGCTCTAAATCAGCCAAATCTTTAATGTTACCTGTGTTCGCTGAAATAAGGGTTGTATGGTCGCCCTCGGCGTGGTAATTACCGTCGGTCTCATAAAGTATTCCTTCGCCGATTGCTACTCCCCACTCGCTAAGGAATGAGTAAAAATCAGGAAGATACTTAGCAGAAGCATCTGCAAATACCATCATACTTTTGCCGAGCTTTCCGTCATTGTCCAAAAACGCTGACATTGCGGTGATTTCTGATTCAATGAAATCTTTTGAGGGAGCGGGAATTACTATCATATCAAACTTGCTGTCGATTTTATTAACAACAGCGTCCGAAATAACCTCTACCTCATAATTATTGTCGGTCAAAAGCTTTTTGTAGCTTTGGGTCAAATCAACAGAGGAATGACCTGTAAGGAAAGCAACCTTAACATCAATATCGCTCAAAACATAGGAAATAGCACCCGTCAAGGCGGTTTCGATATTATTTCCGCTTATGGAGGTGGTTATCATACCATAGCTGGCGTAGGTGTCGTCCTCGGTAAGGGCATAAACGTCTTTAAACCCGAGTTTTTTGTATCTTAATGTTCCGTCAGCTTTAGTTACAGACACAATAATACTGCCGAATTCGAGATTATTTGTTCCGTATTTTGAAGTAATAGCGGTAAATTCAGAAGACTGTGTGTCCACAAACTGAACCTTAATCTTTTTATTATAAGCACCGTATTTATTGATGAGCGTGAGTGTCTGATTAAGATACTCACCGGTGGTAGCGTCACTGGTCAAAGCGTAAGCCTGCTCAGCCATAGATGCCATATAAGAGGTATACGCCTCCTCGGTAGCGCAAACTATAACATCTACCTCGTTTTCAATTGACTTGATATAATCAATATTTTCTTCACTTATGGAATTTTCTTTCTCGGCTGTCATATCAAACTCTAAAACAAATCGGTCGTTTAAAGCCGAAACTAAAATGTTAACAACCAAAATTCCTACCAACACTATTGCTGTGAGGGCAAGCGAATAACTGCCCTTTTTGAAAAGCGCCTCATTTTTAAGAAGCTTTTCTTTTTTAGGTTTTTTTATTCTTTCAACCTTTTTTGGAGCTTCTTGTACCGCCGTTTCCTCGGTTTCGGGGGCGGTGTTTATGTTCTTATTTTCTTCCATTTTCACTCAGCCTCCTAATCTCACGACCATCTTCTCTTTTCAAGCGAACGAATGCTTAAAAAGACGAAAACAGCGATAATACTTACAAAATAAACAATATCAACAATTGAGAAAACATTCTCCGCGAAGTTTTCAACAACCGAGATAAATCCTGCTTTCTCAAGGAAAGAAGCAAAGAAAGAAACTATAGCTTCCCAAATCTTCGAGAAAAAGCCTTCGCTTCCCTCAGGTACGCTTACCATTGAAGCAAAGTTCGACATATAAAGCACCAAAATGTTAATCACAAGGGTGAGAATTGCCGAAATAGCCGGACTCTCAGTCAAAGAGGAAATAAACATTCCTATTGCTATGAGCGCTCCGCCCAAAAGCAGAATGCCTAGTAACGGATAAATGTAGGTGAGTATATTAACACTGACCTTTGATGCGATAATTATTTCGAAAATAACGGTAGGAGCAAAAGCAAGTGCGAAAACCGATAATGCCGCAAAGAACTTGCCTAATACTATTGATGACAGCTTAACGGGGGCTGTAATCAGCACCTGGTCAACCTTTTGACGGCGGTCTTCACTCATCATTCTCATAGTAATTACGGGCATAGCGAAAACTGCAACCGAGTATGTGGAAATAATGGTTGCGCCGATTTCGGGAACTCCCGAAGCATAAATCATATAGAAATAAAGACCTAAAAAGAAATAAAATGCAGCTAAAAATATGTATCCTACAGGGGTGATGAAATATGATTTGAATTCTCTTTTAAATATAGCACTCATTTATTCTTCCTCCCCTTCTTCTATAACTTCTTGGGTTTCTTCTGTTTCTTCGCCTAAAAGCTTTTTAATTTCGGTATCGTCAGCCTCGGTAAGTCTTAAGAATACCTGCTCAAGCGACAATTTGTTATCATTTAATACTAATAACTTCTTGCCGCGTGAAACTACCCTGTCAAACACAGCGGCGCGAATATCCTCGCCCTCCTCAGGCTCGATTACAAAATCAAAGGTTCCTCGCTCCATTTGACCTAAAGACGCAACGGATTTTACGCCCTTGACACTTTGCAGGCTTGTAAGCATTTCTTCCTCGGTGCAGGCAATTCTTGCAAGCAAGGTCTTGTCGCTTGAGAGCTTGTATGCCAAATTCTCAGCAGTATCGTCGGCAATAATCTGTCCACGATTTATAATAATTACCCTTTTGCAAACCGCCTGAATTTCAGACAGAATATGAGAAGACAAAATAATGGTGTGGTTTTTGCCAAGTCTTCCTATAAGATTTCTGATTTCGATAATCTGCTTGGGGTCAAGACCAACTGTCGGCTCGTCCAGTATCAAAACATCGGGGTTGCCGATAAGCGCCTGAGCAAAGCCTACTCTTTGGCGGTAACCCTTTGACAAATTCTTGATAAGTCTGTTTTGAACATTATCGATTTTAACAAGTCTTAAAACCTCATCAATGTGTGCCTTTTTGGGGAACTTAACCTTTTTAAGGTCATAAACAAAGTTAAGGTACTCCCTTACCTTCATATCGGTATAAAGAGGCGGTATTTCAGGAAGATAACCTATACGGCGTTTTGCTTCCTCGGGATATTCCACAACGTCAAACCCGTCAACCTCAACCTTGCCCTGTGTCATGGAAAGGTATCCTGTAAGGATGTTCATAATGGTTGATTTACCGGCGCCGTTGGGTCCCAAAAATCCGATAACCTCGCCCTTTTTTATGTTAAAGCTTACATCTTTAACAGCCAAGTGTGTACCGTATCTTTTACTAAGACCGACAACATTAATCATTTTTTCTCCTCCTTAAGAGTTACAACATAATGTAATAATATCAAATTTTTTATATGAATAATTTAATAAACTGTAAATTTAACCGTAATTTTTTCCTCGGCATTTGAGCCACAAGTATGGCAACAAAAACAAGCGCACAGCCAAGCACTTCTCTAAGCGTTAAGGTGTTGCCCGAAATCAGCCAACCGCCAAGCGCCGCAAAAACACTTTCAAGGCTCATAGTAATTGACGCTACCGTTGGCTCGGCATACTTTTGGCCTACAATTTGCAAGGTATAAGCCACACCGCTTGACATTATGCCAAGAAATAGTATCTGAGGTGCAGCAGAAATAATATTCGCAAAGCTCATTCGGTCAAACTCGAAAGCGAAAGCCAGCACAGCAGAAACCACCGCCGCCACGCTAAACTGCATAATCGAAAGCTTTATACCACCAATATCACTTGCAAATCTATCGACCGCCATTATATGTACCGCAAAAGCGATAGTACAGAGGAAAACGAGAGCATCACCTATGTAAATTCCGCTAATCCCCTTTGAAAAGCAAAGCAGATAAACACCAGCTACCGCAATTAAAACTCCGAGTAAAACGGGTAATCCTACCCGCTTTTTAAGAAAAACAGAAAAGCAAGGCACCAAAATTACATACAAGGCGGTGATAAAGCCCGACCTTGCCTCACTGGCAACACCCTTTGGGTAGGCGGAAATACCGAACTGCTGAAAATTAATCGCAAAGGACAAACAAATTCCGCAAATTAAAGCACAAGCGTAATATGTTTTTCGGTCTTTCGGGTTTTCGGGGAAAAATCTTTTTTGTTTTTTACCGCTCAAAAGCCAAAATACATATAATGCACCAGAGCCTATTACCGACCTTAAAGCGTTAAAGGTAAATGGCGGTACAAATTCTGCGGCATCGCTTTGCGCTACAAATGCCAGTCCCCAAATAAGGGCGGCAACCGAGAGCAACAGCGTGCCTTTTAGGTTACTATTTTTCATTTTTTAGGCTCCGTTATACTTAATGAAATTCGCTTTTTGGCAATATCCACGCCTATAACATAAACCTCAACAATATCGCCAACCTTTAAAACCTCTAACGGGTGCTTTATAAAGCGGTCGCAAATACGGGAAATGTGGACAAGTCCGTCCTCGTGAACACCAATATCCACAAAGGCACCAAAATCAATAACATTTCTGACCGTACCCTTTAATTTCATTCCAACTGTCAGGTCTTCCATAGACATAACATCCTGACGCAAAAGCGGAGCCGGTAACTCGTCACGGGGGTCTCTGCCCGGGCGGGTTAATTCCTTGACTATATCTTCAAGTGTGGGAACACCAATACCTAATTCCTCGGCGGTTTTATCTAATCCTCTGCTTTCCACCATTGCGGCAAGTGACATAACCTTGCCGTTTTTAACATCGTCAGCGTTAAATCCGCAAAGCTTTAAAAGTTCCTCTGCCGCCTTGTAGCTTTCGGGGTGAACTGAGGTGTTATCAAGCACATTTTTACCATCCGCCACCTTTAAAAAGCCTGCGCATTGTTCGTATGCCTTGGGGCCGAGCTTTGCAACCTTTAAAAGCTGTTTTCTGTCTGAGAATCTGCCGTTTTCCTCGCGGAAAGTTACAATATTTTTAGCAACAGCCGTTCCTACACCTGCTACGTGTGACAGAAGCTGTACAGAAGCAGTATTAAGGTCTACGCCTACCGAGTTTACGCAAGACTCCACAACACCGTCAAGCGCTACCGTCATTTTAGCCTTTGGCATATCGTGCTGATACTGACCGACACCGATTGCCTCGGGGTCGATTTTAACAAGCTCTGCCAATGGGTCTTGAAGACGTCTTGCAATAGACACCGCACTTCGCAAAGATACGTCATATTCAGGGAATTCCTCGGCGGCAAGCTTGGAGGCAGAATAAACGCTTGCTCCCGCCTCGCTTACTACCATATATGAAAGTCCGTCATTAAGCTCTTTTATAACCTCAGCCGCAAAAACCTCGGTTTCGTGGCTTGCAGTTCCGTTGCC
>JAZONB010000063.1:0-2824 GCA_045654305.1 Acutalibacteraceae bacterium
TAGAATGTCCGGACATAATAGATACTTCCTTTCAACTTTGGTATTTTACCACAAATCCTTATTAAGTTCAAGTGCCTTTTGGCAAACTGCCTCTATATCTTCAAAAGAACAAACCGCTCCCGCAAGACGGCGAAGCTCAGCCGCTCCCTTTAAGCCTTGCATATACCAAGCGGTGTGTTTTCTCGCCTCTAAAAATGCTCGGTGGTCTGCCTTGTACTCAACCATCAGCCTTACCTGTTCCATTAAAGTTTCAAAGCGTTTTCCCAAGGTTGGAGGCGTGTATGGTTTGTTATCCATAAAAGCATTTATTTCTTCAAAAACAAACGGATTACCCCTTGCAGCTCTGCCAACCATTACAAAATCACAGCCCGTAGCTTCATACATATATTTTGCGCTCTTGCCGTCCGATATATCTCCGTTAGCAATTACTGGTATCTTAACCGCTTTAACGGTTTTTTCAATAGTTTTAAAATCAATCCCCTCAGCATACATCTGCTTTTTTGTTCTGCCGTGAATGGTGAGAGCCTTTGCTCCTGCGTTTTCACACCTTTTTGCAAGCTCGGGAGCAACTATGCTATCTTCATCCCAACCTGTTCTGATTTTAACAGTTACGGGGATATCCACAGCATCTACAACCGATTTAACTATTTTTTCAGCTAACGGCAAATCCTTTAAAAGGGCGCTACCACCCCCGTTGCCCGAAACCTTAGGTGCGGGACAACCCATATTAATATCAATAAAATCGGGACTGTACTCCAAAGCCTTTTTTGCTGCCTCAGCCATCGTTTCAGGTTCTCTGCCAAAAAGCTGTGACGCCATAGGACGCTCTTTATCGCTGCAAAAAAGAAGCGTTTGAGATTTTTTATCCCCAACACTTATACCCTTTGAGCTTGTAAGCTCGCCCACGCTGAAGGCCGAGCCGTGCGCTCTGCATATTTCCCTCATAGCTCTGTCGGCAACGCCCGCCATAGGAGCCAGAGCGGCAAAACCACCAATTTCAATATCACCTATTTTCATAACAAAAAAATTATACCGAAAATCACCTCAAATGTCAAATAATTCTCTACACCTTTGGAACAATATAGAAAAAGGAGTGATTTTATGTGTAATACAGAAATTGTAAAGGTGGAAGGGTTTGAGCTTTTGGATTCCAGAAGCCGACCGACAGTAGGAGCCCGGGTAACATTAAAGGACGGTAGCATCGGCTTTGCTACAGCACCGTCAGGAGCCTCAACAGGTGAATTCGAGGCTTATGAAAAAAGGGACTGCGACCCTGCACGTTATAACTCAGGCGGTGTTTTAAAGGCGGTGACAAGCGTAAACACAGAAATTGCCGACTGTCTTATTGGCGTTGACGCCGCTAAACAACGCCTTATCGACCAAAAAATGATAGCGCTTGACGGCACTAAAAACAAATCCCGACTCGGTGCTAATGCTATTTTGGCAGTATCTCTTGCGGTCTCCAAAGCGGCGGCTGTGTCATACGGCTTGCCTCTTTACAAATACCTCGGTGGCATAAATGCCACCACCTTACCAAGACCTATGATGAACATTTTAAACGGCGGTGCGCACGCTAATAACAACATTGATATTCAGGAATTTATGATAATACCCGTAAAATCAGAAAACTTTGCAGACGGGCTTCGTATCTGCAGTGAAATTTATATAACCCTCGGAAAGCTTTTAAAAAAAGACGGACTGGCATCGGGTGTTGGAGATGAGGGTGGCTTTGCGCCTAATCTGTCCTCAGACGAGGAAGCTTTGGATTTTATTATGCGAGCAGTCAAAGAGGCAGGATATAACGAAACGCAAATAAAAATCGCGCTCGATATTGCTTCCAGCGAATGGTACGAAAACGGAAAATACAATCTGCCTAAAAGACAAAAAAGCCTTTCCTCTGACGAGCTTATAAAATACTACAAGGCTCTTTGCGAAAAATACCCAATCATTTCTATTGAGGACGGTGTTGCAGAGGAGGACTGGGAGGCTTGGGAAAGGCTTACCTCACAATTAGGCGAGTGTTTACAGCTTGTGGGCGACGACCTTTTCGTTACCAACACCGAAAGACTGGAAATGGGTATCAAACGCCACTGCGGTAATGCAATTTTAATCAAACCTAACCAAATCGGCACACTTACCGAAACCTTAGATGTCATAAATTTAGCCCACAAGAACGGATATAAAACCGTCATTTCACACCGTTCGGGCGAAACAGAAGACACAACCATCGCTGATATCGCCGTAGCGGTAAACTCAGGTCAAATCAAAACAGGAGCTCCGTGCAGAAGCGACAGAGTTGCCAAATATAACCGCCTGCTTATTATCGAAAAGGAACTGTCATAATGATTGTGGTTAGTCGAAACGCTAAAAAGCGCTTCGACAAGCCACTTTCTAAGTGGCTTTGGCAAAATTAAATTCTTATATTTAATTTTGCACAACACTCATTGCAATGGGATAGGACAAATTTTTTCTAAAAATTTGTCGCGAAATCAAAGATTTTGTGGCGAAACAAGATTGTTTCGCCTAACCTATACCATTATAAAAACAAACGGCTACTAAGTAGCCGTTTGTTTTTATATCCAATTGTTAAAGTTTTCTTAAAGATTAGGTTTTTATTGAAACTTTATCCGCTTTGTGGTAAAATAATCTATGTATTGAGTTTTTTAATTTGGAAAGGGAGCGGAAAAATGGCTTTTTTAAGGACCCTTAAGAAAAAGAGCCTCACCCTTATAAACAGAATATTGGAATTCGCAAAGGAGAAAAAGCCTGTCGTAAAGGAAGCTATCAAAGGTTTTTTAGCAAGAAACTTCGAGGTTACTTCCAC
>JAZONB010000064.1:0-7085 GCA_045654305.1 Acutalibacteraceae bacterium
TCATCTTTATTATTGTTAATCAAATGAAGATAAGACACAACATCCTTGATTTCCTTGCGGTCGTAGAATCGCATTCCGCCGATTACCTTATAAGGTACACCGCTTCGGGCTAAGACATTTTCGAGCGCGTTGGACTGCGCATTCATTCTATAAAGTATAGCGTGGTCGCTGTACTCGGCTCCCTGTCTTATATTATCAAGTATACCGTCCACTACAAAACGGGCTTCTTCTCTTTCGTCAGGCGCTGTATGTACAGTGATTTTTTCACCGTCACCGTTATTTGTCCAAAGAGTTTTGCCTTTTCTGCCTCGGTTGTTAGCTATTACCTTGTTTGCAGCATTTAAAATATTAGAGGTCGAACGGTAGTTTTGCTCAAGCCTTATGGTTTTTGCGTTTTCATACTCGTCCTCGAAATTAAGTATATTCTCAATCGTCGCGCCTCTGAAACGGTAGATACTCTGGTCATCATCTCCAACAACGCATATATTATCAAATCCGCTTGCCAAAAGGCTTACAAGGACATACTGAGCATAGTTTGTATCCTGATACTCATCAACCATAACGAATTTGAATTTATTTTTATAATAATCAAGTACATCAGCGTTTTTATCTAAAAGCTCTACAGTGTTTGCTATCATATCATCAAAGTCCATAGCATCAGCTCTTTTTAAAGCCTTTTGGTAAAGACTGTAAAGCTCGGCTATAATCTTTTGTCTATGGTCAAAGCTGTTTTGAGACGCAAACTCTTCAGGAGAAATCAGCTTGTCCTTAGCAAAAGAAATTGCCGACAAAACGCTTTTATGAGGCACAAACTTTTCGTCAATATTATGTTCTTTCATAATATTTTTCATGAGTCGGCGTTGGTCATCGGTATCATAAACCGTAAAGCGTGAGGTGTAACCTAAACGCTCTGCATTACCGCGTGACCGCAGAATTTTACCGCAAACTGAATGGAAAGTTCCTGCCCAAACGCCCTCACCCTCTTCTCCTAAGCGCTTCACAATTCTTTCTTTCAGTTCTCCCGCCGCTTTGTTGGTGAATGTTATAGCTAAAATTTCCCAAGGCTTTACGGGATTTATAGAGAACGCCCCATTAGGCAGGTCATCTACAACCCCGTTTAAATAGTCATTACCTAACTTTATATCAAAATCGGCAAAGTCGGGAACGGTATCGCAAGTATATCCCGCCCCGAATTTAACTAAATTCAAAATTCTATTTACTAAAACGGTTGTTTTTCCGCTACCCGCACCCGCAAGCACCAAAAGAGGACCGTCAACACTGGTTACAGCCTCAAATTGACGGTCATTCATATTACCAAAATATTTTTTTATAACCTCTTGTCTTAGAGTGGTATAATTCATTATCTTTTCCAACCTAACAGTTCTTTTTCACTTAAAAACGGCTTTATCTGATGCCAAAGCTCACCCGCTGCTTTACAATCGGCTTTAAGGAGAATTGGCTTAGTTAAATCCAATCCTAAAATGCACATTACAGATTTGCCGTCCACAACGGTATCCTTAGCCTCTAATTTTATATCATAATCCTTTGAAGAGGTAATTTCTGCAAAACGCTTAACATCTTCAATGGTATTAAACTTTATGTACACTTCCAAAGCATTATCCTCCGTTCGGAATTTTACATTTACAATTTTACTCTTTTTGTAGCTATTTGTCAAATAAATAAACTGTTAATAAAACACTTGAATTAAGACCCGAAAAATGATAAAATTTTAATATGAATTTTAAGGAGAAAAATGATGAATACTGTTAAAATTCTGCATTGTGCAGATGTACATATAGGAGCCGAGCAAAGCTTTTTAGGGTTTAAGGCAGAATCAAGACGAAGAGAAACCCTTTTAACCTTTGAAAAAATCGTTGATTTGTGTCAAGAGAATGAGGTACAAGTGTTGCTGATTTCCGGTGACCTTTTCGACTCAAACAACATACCCAACAGTTTTTTTGAAGCAGTTTTTTCTAAAATCAAAGCTTTTCCCGATTTGAATGTAGTATATGTTGCAGGAAACCATGATTTCCTTGGTTCCCGTTCTCCATTTTTAAAATCGGGGTTGCCAAAAAACCTTTATGTTTTAAAGACAGAGGAAAGCTTTGTTTCGTTCCCCGAATTAAACCTCAGGGTGTACGGACGCTCCTTTGAATCAGCATTTTTAAAAGGGAAATCCGTTCCCGGCCTTGTAGCAACAGACGACGGTATGATTAACATTTCTTTGCTTCACGGAGAGCTTACAAATGACCTATCATCTGATTATAACGCCATTACAAAGGATTACATAGAAAACTCTAAAATGGATTATATCGCTTTAGGTCACATTCATAAGAGAAGTGATATCGGTAAAATTGGCGACACCTATTTTGCCTACCCCGGCTGTCCTGAAGGACAAGGTTTTGACGAGTTGGGTCAAAAGGGCGTTTTAATGGGCGAAATCGGAAAAGGAATTTGCAATTTGCAATTTGTTCCCACCTCACGCCGACAGCATATCCTCGAAAAAATCGACCTAACCGATGTGCCTTTAATTTCCGCTGACTATATTTTAAATTATTTAGAGCAAAAATATGGTGACTCATATATTGAAAACCTTTACAAAATCGAACTTTCGGGAAGCATTTCCCCCGAAACGGTGATTGACTGTGAGGATATTACGGCAAGGCTCAACGAAAAGGTTTATTTCGCAAAAATCAAAAACGATACAACCATAAAGTTTGATTTAGATGCAATAGCAAAAGAGCAAAGCCTTAAAGGTATCTTTGTTAAAAATATGCTCGAAAAAATCAGAAACGCTGACGAAAACGATAAACACAAGTATGAGTATGCTTTGAATTTGGGACTCAAGGCTTTTTCAGGGGAGGTTAAATTTAATGAAAATTAAATCACTTCATATAATCTCCTTTGGCGGTCTTAAGAACTTAAAACTTGATTTCAAAAATGGACTTAACTGTATCTACGGTGAAAACGAAAAAGGCAAAACCACAATTATGTCCTTTATAAAAATGATGTTTTACGGAAACGAGCGAGGAAGCACCCAAATTTCAAAAAACATTCGCAAAAAATATACTCCTTGGGACGGCAGTCCCATGGCTGGTAGTATTGAATTTGAACTCGGCGGTAAGGAATATAAGCTTGAACGTGAATTCCGCAGTTCCAATTCTACCGATAAAGTGAGCATCACCAACCTTAGTCTCGGCGAAAAACAGCCTGCAGAAGCCGACATCGGAGTTCGTTTATTCGGTCTTTCTGCGTCCGCCTTTGAAAGAAGTATATTTATAGGTCAGTTAGGTTTCCCCGAAAGCGATGCATCGGCAGAAGGCGAGCTTAACGCACGCCTTTCCAACATTGCTTCAACAGGCGACGAAAAGCTGTCCTTAGAGGGAATTTGCAAAAAGCTCGAGAAGGCAAGATTTGCAATAATTTCAAAAACCTCTAAAGCGGGAGAATATTATAAAAACTCTTCTTTTGCAAAAGAACTGAGTGCTAAATTAGAATCGAGTATTAACGCAAACAATCAGTACAACGAGGGAAAGAAAAAGCTCGCAGAGTATACCGCAGAAACCGATTTGCTCATTAAAAAAGCAAACGCATTAAAGTTTCAAATTTCCAAAGAGCAAGATATTAAAAATGCGCAAAAACTAAGAGAGTTGTTGGAAACAAAGAAAGCCTTAGAAGAAGTCAAAAAGGAGCTCACCTTAAACGATGGCTCACCCGCTGACGAAAACTTTTTAAGAAATCTCAAGTTTGCCTTAGCTAAGCTCGAAAACGCAAAGGACAAGGTTAAAGCCAAAGAAAAGGAAATTGAAATAGTTGAAAATCAGCTTAATACCCTTTTAAACGGACCCAAGCTCGCCTGCGACCAAACTCCCGAAAGTTTGACCGAAGAACTTTTAAAAATTGACAATGATTTAGTTTCGGTCAAAAAACAAATAACCCAAACAAAAGATAAAATTACAGAACTTAACGACAGAAGAAACGACAAAGGTCACTCCAATAAATCATTCAATTTATCATTGTTGATTACCGGTGTTGTTATGTTTGGTTTAGGCATTGCCGCACTACTGATTTCACCTATTGTAACCATAGTAATTTCTATATTTGCAAGCATTATAACTGTGTTAGGTTTTGCTGTAAAACCAAAAAACAACAAAAGAACAGCACTGTTAGAGGCCGAAATTTCTTCACTTGAAAACTTGCTGAACAGTAAAGAATTACACGCTAAAGATTTAGAATCTCAGATTTCTCATCGTAAAACTATCTTAGAGGCAATAAAACTATCGGCAACTGCTAATAATGAGGTTATCGAAAAGCAAAGAAATGAGCTCAGTCAAATGCAGAACGAACTTGTCGCCCTTAAGGAAAATGAAATGTCGCAGAACGAAGAATTATCTTCATTACTCGGCAAGCTCACAAACCAAAGCGATGATATTGACGAGCTTTTTACCGTTTTAGAAACCAGCACCGCAAAACAAAAGGAATTAAAACAGCATATAAACTTCCTCTTGCGTGACCTTGACAATATTTCCTATGACGATGCCAAAGCAAAGCTTACAGAAATTGAAAACAGCAATGACGATATTTCTGCCGATTTCTTAAGCTTAAAAGAAGAATACGATAGCTTGGTTAAAGAAATAACCGAACGCAAAGCAACCGAATCTTCAATTGACACGCAGCTTAAAGCTCTGGTTTCAGGGTTAGAAAACCCTGAAATTCTAAAAAAGAAACTCCTGGAAATCAATTCCCTATTAGCTGAGCAAAAGGCATTTTGCGACAGTATTGATATTGCCTTGGAAACTCTTGCCGAAAGCTTTGCAACTCTTAGAAGCAGTTTTGGCAGCGAACTCGAAAAGAAATCGGCTGAAATATTTGCAAAACTTACCAAAGGTAAATACGGTAATATGATAATCTCAAAATCATTTGAAATAAATGTCGAGGAAGCTAAAAATCCCATCAGCCGTGAGGCAGAGTATCTAAGCAGCGGCACCTTTGACCAAGCGTATCTTAGTATGCGTTTGGCCGTTGCCTCCCTATTAGGTACAAAACTGCCACTGTTTTTAGATGACAGTCTGACACAATATGACGAAGCAAGAGCGAAAGCTACCATAGAATTTTTAAGGGATTACACAGAAAATTCTCAGGCAATAATGTTTACCTGCCACAAATCTATTTTTGAAGCTTCAAAGAACTTAGGTTGCGAAACGAATACTCTATAACAAAAAAACGCCGAAATCGGCGTTTTTTTATACTCCATTTAAATCAAAGGACGGTATATATTTGTTATGTGAGCTGTCACGCTCCTGAATATAGACATTAGGAAAATCAAACTGACAGATATAATCTACTACCTTGTTATACTCCCTCTCGGTAATTTTTCTTTTAAGGAGCGGGTGGTTTAAAGCCTCAGTGAAAGGAAGATATTGACTCATAAGACTAAAATACGCATTAGGCGTATTCTCTTTTACCCAATCAAAAACCTCAATAGCGGTTTTTGTGTTTTGCGGCAATACCAAATGGCGGACGATTACACCGCTTTTCATTATTCCGTTTTCTATAACACAAACAGGTTTTTGGCGATAACATTCCATAATTGCTTGCTTTACAACCTCGGGATAGTCAGGTGCAGATGAATATTCTTTAGCCTTTTCGCTATCGGTATATTTATAGTCAATTAAATAAATATCAACACAGGTCTCTAACATTTTAAGGGTTTTTACTGTTTCGTAACCGCTCGAATTGTAAACAATGGGGATTTTCGGTTTGTAGATTTTAAGAGCCTCGATTATAGCCAAAACATAATGGCTAGGTGACACAAGGTTTATGTTGTGCGCGCCCTTTTCTTCAAGCTCTTTAAAAATTTGGGCTAACCTCGACACCGAAATTTCTTTGCCCACATTCCCACGGGATACCTCGTAATTTTGACAATAGATGCATCTAAGACTGCAACCGCTGAAAAACACAGTACCCGAGCCACTATTTCCGCTAATGGTCGGTTCCTCCCAAAAATGCAAAGCAGCCCTTGCTACCTTTGGTAACAGGGGCATTTTACAGAAACCTTTTATATTTTCTCTATCGGCATTACACCGTCTCGGACACAGCTGACACTTCATCTTGTGTTTCCTTTTTCTGTATTTTAGAAAGGCGTTGCTTGTAGCTTACACCCTCAAACGTCATTTTAGCATAAACTCTGCCGATATATTTATCATTACACTGAGCGCATCTGAACGGTGAAGAAAACCAATGGTTACGATATTTCCATTTAGAAATTCTATTTAGTTTTTCTCCACATTCGGGGCACAGAAAACTAAACTTACTTTTATCCAAGGCATTATCGTTAATATCTGTAATCGGATATCCCTTAAAATGCAGTCGTCGGTAAAATTCAGGGTTTTTGGTGTCCTTTAAGAGAGATTTAAAAACATTTTCATCATAGCAAATTTTAAGTAATTTAGCGCATACCGTACTATCGTCGAGTGCCGTATGCATTGAAAACTCCTCTATATTTACACCGAAAAACTCAGCCGCGCTCTCTAACGACACCTGATTTTTACTTTCGTACCCTTTTTGCCTCATTTTAGCCTGAACTAACTTTTGCAAATCGAGAAAAAAGTTCATATTAAATGAAACTCCCGAATTTTTAAGAAGCTTTTCATTATCCACTATGGTGTACAAATCAGAATCGCTCCAAGTCATAGTGACATCTGCATCACGGGAGAAATCATTAAACTGGCAAACAGCATCCTCTAACGGAATACCTGCAAGCATTTTTTCGGTGGTTATTCCTGTGAGTGTGGCAAATCTGCCCGTAACCCTTTTTGAAAGAGCCGAGCGAATAGTTGCAGTAAAGCTATCTACTATATTAAAATCATCGTCAAGCTTTACTGCTCCTATTTGAAGAATCTGATTTATAAATCTTTTTTCTTTTTTGTAGAAAACATTATCCCATTCAAGGTCAAATATTACATACTCCATTATTTCTTCCTAGATTCTGCTTTCATTCTTTCTTCTTTGTTTAAAATTCTTTTTCTAAGTCTTATATTGTTAGGTGTTATTTCCACAAGCTCATCATCCTTGATAAATTCCAA
>JAZONB010000065.1:0-24305 GCA_045654305.1 Acutalibacteraceae bacterium
GTGAACTCAGGCAAGGGTGTAACGCACAAATACATAACAGTAACAGGCGAGGTTAAAAATCCCATCACACTTTGTGTACCACTCGGTATTACTGTCGGCGAGGTTCTAAAACTCGCAGGCGGTGCTTTAATTCCTGAATACACCCTTATAAACGGTGGACCAATGACAGGAAATATTGTTACCGAAAACGATGTAATCACAAAGACCAGTAACGCAATATTGGTTATGCCAAATGACCAGTATATTGTCCGTAAAAGGCTTTCAGAAGCCAGAATTTCACTTAAAAGAGCTATGTCTGCTTGCTGTCAGTGTAGGATGTGTACGGACTTGTGTCCGCGTAATCTTTTGGGTCATCCTATTGAGCCTAACCGCTTTATGCGTTCGCTCACCACGGGAACAACAAAAGAAACCGAGGTGTATGCTAATACATACTTCTGTAGCTCTTGCGGTTTATGTGAAATGTATTCTTGTTTCCAAGGACTGTCTCCCAGAAGCTTAATTGCATCAGTTAAGGGTGAGTTAAGAAAGGGCGGTATACCTGTTCCTGAGGTAGAGATGGACGGTGTAAAACCTGAACGTTCAGGAAGATACATTTTGAAATCAAGACTTACAGCGAGACTTGGTCTTACAAAATATAATTTCCCCGCATTATTAGACGAGAAAAAATACGAACCGAAATCGGTTAAGCTTTTACTTTCACAGCATATCGGCGCTCCCGCAATTGCTACTGTTTCAGTAGGGGATATTGTTAAAGAAGGCGACCTTGTTGCGGCTCCTAAGGAAGGTGCACTTAGTGTTGCAATTCACAGTTCTATCAATGGTACTGTTAAGAAGGTAACCGATAAGTATATAATTATTGAGGCTTGAATATCTTCAGTTATTTTTTGAAGGGATGAAATTTTAAAAATGGCAAAAGCAATTGGCATGGTAGAGTTTGTTAATGTTGCGGCAGGTATTACCGGAGCAGATACAATAACTAAAACCGCAGAAATAGAATTAGTTGAATGTGCAACGGTTTGCCCCGGTAAATACATCGTTATCTTTACCGGTGAACTAAGTGCAGTTAAAGCATCGGTTGAAGCTGCAAAGGGCAGAGACCCTCAAAAGGTTGTAGACAGTTTTGTGCTTGGTAATCCGCATGATTCGATTTTCCCTGCAATTTACGGCGCAACACCGCCTGAAAATGTTGAAGCATTAGGCGTATTAGAGACATTTTCCGCAGCCACAGCAATCGTTGCAGCAGATGCGGCTGCTAAAACTGCGTTAGTTCAGCTTATAGAACTTCGTTTAGCACGTGGTATGTGCGGTAAATCTTATTTGTTGATTACGGGTAGCGTTTCTGCTGTTACAGCTGCAATTGAGCGTGCTGAACAGGAATCATCGGATAGGGGAATGCTCTTAGACAGCTCTGTTATTCCGAGACCTGATGAAAAACTTTGGAATAGTATCCTGTAAAAAAATATTTTATTGTAATTTCAATCGCAAAATTTAACAGAAAGTGAGCAATCATCTAATGTTAGCAATTGAACGTAGAAATGCAATTTTAGCTAAACTTTCAACCGAGGGTAAGGTTGTTGTCAGTGACTTAAGTAATGAGTTTAACGTTACTGAAGAAACTATAAGACGTGACCTTGAAAAGCTTGACCGTGATGGTCTTGCTCGCAAAACCTATGGTGGAGCAGTTAAAAATGAAAATTTTAACATTGACCTACCTTTTCACATCCGAAAACAGACAAATGTTGAAAATAAACATAAAATTGCTGAAAAAATCAGTGAAATGATTAAAGACGGCGATTATATTATGATGGACGCTAGCACAACAGCGTTGTATGTAATCAAAAAAATCTTAGACAGAAAAAGAATCACACTTATTACTAACTCAATTGAAATTTTAATTGAACTCTGTAATAAACCTGATTGGACGGTAATATCAACCGGTGGTGTTCTTAAAGAGGGCGGTCTGCAACTTTTAGGTTATCAGGCCGAAAAAATGATTTCGGGATTTCACGTAGATGTTGCAATTTGTTCTTGCAAAGGTTTAAATCAAGAACTATTTGTTACAGATTCAAACGAGCAGGACAGCGAAATTAAAAAGGCTTATTTCAAATCTGCTAACCGCAAGGTTTTGGCTGTTGACAGCTCTAAGTTTGATAAAACATCATTTGTAAAGGTTTGCGATATAACTAATATTGATGCTGTTGTTACTGATGCTTACCCCGGTGAAGTTTGGAGTGAACGCATAAAAAATGCGGGTGCTGAACTGATTTTTGCTGAATGATTAACTTAACAAACGGAAGTGACTTAAATTGAAAATTTTAGTTGTAAATGCAGGTAGCTCATCCTTAAAATATCAGTTAATTGATATGCAAAACGAGAGCGTTTTGGTTAAGGGTTTATGTGAAAGAATAGGAACTGATGGTAGCATAACTCATAAGGTTACCGGTGCAGTGCCTTTTTCAAAAGAACACGCTATGCCAACACATAAAGAGGCTATTTCGTTAGTACTTTCTTTACTTACTGATAGTGAACACGGTGTTATTTCGTCGATTGACGAAATTGATGCCGTTGGCCATCGTATTGCTCACGGTGGTGAAAAATATAAAAACTCAACCGTTATTGATGATGAAGTTTTAAAATATCTTGAAGAAATTGTTCCCATCAATCCTTTGCACGGACCACCTGCAATATCTGGCATACGTGCTTGTATAGAACAAATGAAAGATATTAAACAGGTTGGTGTATTTGACACTTCTTTCTATTCTGATATAGAGGATTTCAGATATATTTATCCGCTCGAGTTAGAATATTACACAAACTATAAGATTAGAAAATATGGTTTTCACGGAACCTCACACAGATATGTTGCTTCCCGTGTTGCCGAGGTTTTAGGTAAGGATATTAAAGACCTTAAGATTATAACCTGTCATTTAGGTAACGGCTCTTCTGTAACAGCTATTGACGGTGGCAAGGCAATAGATACCTCAATGGGATTTACTCCTCAAGATGGTGTTGTTATGGGAACACGTTCAGGTGCACTTGACCCGACAGTTTTGACCTACATAATGAAAAATGAAAATCTCACTCCCGACCAAATGGATAATATTCTCAACAAAAAATCCGGTTTATTGGGTATTAGTGGCATTTCAAATGACGCCAGAAACATCAGTCAAGCGGCCGAGGACGGCAATTATAGAGCGGAATTAACCCTTAAAATGCTCGCAAATAGCGTAAAGAAGTTAATTGGCTCATATTATGCTGAACTTAATGGTCTTGATGTTTTAGTGTTCACTGCAGGAATAGGCGAAAATGCCGCAAATATCCGCGAGCTTATTTGCGATGATTTGTCTGCCTTGGGAATTGAAATCGATAATAAAAAGAACACCGAGCCGTCAGGGGATGAATTCGAAATTTCTGTCGATGGCGCTCAGGTTAAAACTTTTGTTATTCCTACTAATGAGGAGTTAATGATTGCACGTGATACTGCCGAGTTAGCAGTATAAACTATTTGATTTTACGGAGGGCTTAATAATGGCTGAAGTAACTCAAGCTGAAATTGAGAGAATTGTTAAACAAGTCGTAGGAGCTTTGGGAACACAAGTTTCTGCACCTAAAACATATACTTCTACTGAATATCAAGGAAGAAAATTCATTGGTATATATTCTGATATGAATGAAGCAATTGCTGACGCCCAAAAGGCATATAAGGCAATTCGTGCTTTGAGTGTTGAGGATAGAGAAAAAATCATTTCTGCCATTCGCAAATTAACACGCGAAGAAGCTCAGATAATGGCTGAAATGGGTGTTGCTGAAACAGGTATGGGTAAGGTTGAGCATAAACGCTTAAAGCATTTGCTTGTTGCTGATAAGACCCCCGGCACTGAGGATATAATAAGCGAGGCTAAAACAGGGGATAATGGTCTTACATTAGTTGAGATGGCTCCGTTTGGTATCGTTGGCGCTATTACTCCGAGTACAAATCCGAGTGAAACTGTAATTTGCAACAGTATCGGTATGATAGCTGCAGGCAACGCTGTTGTTTTCAACCCTCATCCCGGTGCGATAGCTGTATCAAATTATGCGGTTGATTTGGTAAACCGCGCAAGCAGAATGGCCGGCGGTCCTGATATTCTTGTAATGTCAATGGACAAACCAACTATGGATTCGGCTAAAATAATGCAAACACATCCTCTTATCCGCTTGCTTGTATGTACAGGTGGTCCCGGTGTTGTTCGTTCGGTTTTATCTTCCGGTAAAAAAGCAATTGGTGCAGGTGCTGGTAACCCTCCTGTTATTGTTGATGATACTGCTGATATTACAAAGGCAGGTAAAGATATTATTGATGGTTGTACTTTTGATAATAACCTTCCTTGTATTGCTGAAAAAGAGGTTTTTGCGTTTAGTAATATCAAAGAGCGACTTATCGCTGAAATGCAGAAAAACGGCGCATATTTGATCTCCGTTGCACAGGCTGATGAATTGGCTAAGAAGGTTTTAGTTGATGTTACTGATAAAAACGGAAATACACGCAAGACCATTAATCGTAAGTGTGTTGGCCGCGATGCAGATAAACTTCTTGCTTTAATTGGTGTGAATGTTGGTAAGGATGTTCGTTGTATCATTTGCGAAACTGATGCTAATCACATATTTGTACAAGAAGAGTTAATGATGCCTATTTTACCAATAGTATCTGTTGATAATATTGATGAGGCTATAGATTTAGCTGTTAAGGCCGAACACGGCAACCGTCACACTGCTCATATGCATTCTAAGAATATTGATAATCTTTCGCGCTTTGCAGCGGCTGTAGAAACCACAATTTTTGTTAAGAATGCTCCGTCTTATGCAGGTATTGGTTTTGGCGGTGAAGGTCATACAACATTTACTATTGCAGGTCCTACAGGTGAGGGAATTACATCAGCAAGGAGCTTTACAAGAAAGCGTCGTTGTGTAATGGCGGATAGTTTCCGCATCATTTAATAAAGGAGAATTTTCAATGGAAATTAACATTTCCGCTGTTGCTCAAGCAGTGCTGAAAGCAATTGAATCAAATGGTGGCATTTCGGATGATACATATAATATTCCTGTGGGAATTTCTAACCGTCATATCCATTTATGCCGTGAGCATATTGATATACTTTTCGGTGAGAATTATCAACTTAATCCCATAAAGGATTTGTCACAACCCGGACAGTATGCTTGCAAAGAATTGCTTACTATTGTCGGACCTTCGTTAAAACCGATAGAAAATGTTCGTGTTTTGGGTCCTGAAAGAAACAAATCTCAGGTTGAAATTTCCAGAACAGATTCTTTCACGCTCAAGGTTAAGCCTCCTGTTAGAGAAAGCGGCAATATTGTAGGCTCGGCTCCTATAACTATTATCGGTCCTAAGGGTGTTGTTACACTTGAAGAAGGTTGTATAATTGCGAATCGTCACATACATATGAGCTTAGAAGATGGCGCTAATTTTGGTGTTAAAGACGGTGACTTTGTCACTGTTGACGCTGTTGGTGAGCGTCGCACAAGATTTTACGATGTTCAGGTGCGTGTGGATAAAAATTTCCGCTTAGAAATGCATTTAGATACTGATGATGCTAATGCAGCAGGACTTAGAAACGGCAGTAAAGTTAAAATTGCAGACAAGTAAAGGATAGTTATGAACAGATTTAAAATTCGTACCGAGGTGCGTTTTAACAAAAATGCGCTCGACACGCTAAAAGAATTTAAAGGTAGTTCAGCAGTTATTATAACCGATAAATTTATGGTTAAATCCGGAATGATAAATAAAATTCTGGATAAAATGGATGGTTATAAGAATGTTGCGGTTTTCGATGAAATAACTCCCGACCCTAACACAAAGATTATTGCCGATGGATTAAAATTCATTACGAATAATCAAGGTGAAATTATTATAGCTTTAGGTGGCGGTTCGGCAATTGATGCAGCCAAAGCCATTACCTTTATGGCAGAAAAATCGGGCATGACCGGTTTGAAGCTCATCGCCATACCTACTACTAGCGGTACGGGAGCAGAAGTTACAAAATTTGCGGTTGTTACCGATGAAGTTGATGGTTTAAAGTATCCCTTAGTTGATGAAGGAATGTTGCCTGACTTAGCTATTTTGGATTCTGAACTTGTACTTTCTGTGCCACCGAGTATAACCGCAGACACAGGTATGGATGTTATTACTCATGCCTTTGAAGCTTTGGTTTCTGTAAATGCGAATGATGCTTCAGATGCATTGGCTGAAAAGGCGCTATTGTTAGCGTTCAAGTATTTACCTTATGCATATAAAGATGGTACAAACGTAGAAGCTCGCGAGAAAATGCATAGTGCTTCTTGTTTGGCTGGTATGGCTTTCAATGAGGTTGGCTTAGGTATTAACCACGGCATAGCACATGCTTTAGGTGCAAAGTTCCATATACCTCACGGCAGAGCGAATGCGATTCTTTTACCACATGTCATTAGATTTAATTCTCACTTGCGCGGTTGCTTCGGAGCCGAACCTGTTGAGGCGGCTTTGAGATATGCTGATATTTCAAGAAAATTAGGTTATCCTCACGATACAGTTCGAATCGCTGTTGAGAGCCTTATTGATGAAATTCGTTATATGATGAGGCGTATGGAAATTCCTGCAACACTTTGGGAAGCTGGTGTTAGCAAAGAGGAATTTTTAAAGGAAAAAGATAATATTATAAATGCTGCTATGTCAGATCTTTGTACTGTATCTAATCCCCGTGAGATTACTTACGAAAATGTTGAACAGCTACTTATGAAGATAGCACCTTTAGATTAATTTGCTTTAAAATCGGTACCATACTAAATGGTACCGATTTTTTATAAAAAATAATTCTTGACTTAAAAGAAATTATAAGGCATTATGTTATCGTAGGAAAATTAAAACCAAGGAGACTTAAGTTTTTTGAAACACAATGACCAAATGACAGATAAAAGTAAAAAAACTATAAAAATCATTTCGTTTATTTTACTGTTTGTTTCTTTAGGTATTATAACATTAATCATTGGAAAACCAATGATTGAATTCGTATCCGAACCGGAAAAATTTCGTTTATGGGTTGAAGGCAAAGGATTTTTAGGTAAAATTGCTTTCGCACTAATGGTTTTCTTTCAGGTCGTTTTTGCTTTAATACCGGGAGAACCGTTAGAAATTGGCGCAGGATATGCTTTCGGAGTTGTAGAGGGAACAATTCTTAGCGTTATTGGTACTGTTTTGGGTAGCGTTACAGTATTTTTCCTTGTAAAAAAGTGGGGTATAAAGCTCTGTGAAGTGTTTTTCTCACGAGAGAAGCTACTTTCGTTGAAAATTCTAAAAAACAAAAGGAAAAGAAATATATTAATATTTTTAATATTCTTTCTCCCCGGAACACCAAAAGATTTAATGACTTATTTTTTAGGATTGACCGATATGAAGCTTTCGACTGTATTGTTTCTTTCGGGTATTGCAAGACTTCCGTCAATTATTACTTCAACCTTAGGCGGTGACGCTTTGGGAGTAGAGAAGTATACCACTGCTATAATGGTTTTTGCAATTACTCTGTCTGTGAGTGGATTAGGTTTTTTAATTTACGAAAAAATAATAATCAAACGAAAAAAATAATTATAAAGAGCATCTTTTGATGCTCTTTTATTTTTTTTGCATATAATAACCTTGGTGATAAAATGAAAAAATATATTAAAGATTTATTATGGTATGTTTTGGGAAGTTTCATATATTCATTAGCGGTTACAATGTTTATATCTTCGAACAAAATTTCTCCGGGAGGACTTACGGGTGTTGCTACTATATTGAATTTTTTAATTAAAATTCCGACAGGTATAACGGTTTTTGTATTAAATATCCCTATTTTAATATTCGGGTTTATAAAGTTTGGCGGAAAATTCATTATAAATACAACGATTGTTACAGGCTTGTGCTCGCTAATGTTAACAGTAACAGAAAATTTTCTACCGTTTTTTAAAGGTGAAAAAATCTTAGCGGCAATATTTGGCGGTTGCCTTTTGGGACTTGGTATAAGTATAATAATGCTACACGGCGCCACAACGGGCGGAGTTGACATTATTGCAAAACTAATAAATCGCCGTTACAGACACTTGACGGTTGGAAAAATTATTTTAAGTATGGATGTGGCGGTAATTTTCTTGGCGGTAATCGCTTACGGAAATTTTGAAAGCGCATTGTATTCTGTTGTCACAATGTTTGCATCGTCAAGAGTTATGGACAGTTTACTTTATGGAGGAGACAAAGGAAAGCTTGTTTATGCAATAACCTCAAAACCTGATGAAATATGTAAGGTGATAGGCCAAGAGTTAATGCGCGGGGTTTCGCTATTGGATGTCACAGGAGGATATACAGGCGCTAAAAGAAAAATGATTATGTGTAGTGTAAGACCTTTCGAGGTTTCTACACTTTATTCTATAATTGAAAGGTATGATGAAAAAGCATTCATCATCGTTACAGAGGCAGGGGAAATTGTAGGAGAAGGATTCAAAAAAATCAACTAAAATTAAGAATTGCTTTTTGTCGAAATTTGCTAAAGTTTCCGGAAAAAATAATTTTATTTAATATATACTTGATTTTTTAAAAGTTGATGGTATAATAGATACTGCGACCACAATATATAGTATTTAATTTTGTGAAAGAATAGAATATTTAGGGGAGTGTGAAAAGTGAAGATAATTAAAAGAAGCGGGGCAGAGGTTGAGTTTGACCCCAAAAAAATTGTAATAGCAGTCACTAAAGCTAACGATACAGTGGTTCCGAGCGAGCGTATGAGTGAGGTACAAATTCGCAGAATTGCTGAAGATGTTGAAAGTGCTGCTGCAAATATTAATCGTTCACTAAGCGTGGAAGAAATACAAGATATGGTAGAGGACCAGATTATGAATCAGCGTGCCTTTGAGGTTGCACGCCGTTACATAACCTATCGTTATACCCGTGCGTTAGTTCGTAAATCTAACACTACCGACGAGCAGATTTTAAGTCTTATTGAATGTAATAACGAGGAAGTTAAACAGGAAAATTCCAATAAAAATCCTACCGTTAACAGCGTTCAGCGTGACTATATGGCAGGTGAAGTTAGTAAGGATATTACTAAACGTATCCTTCTTGAGCCTGATATAGTTGATGCACATGAAAGAGGTATTATCCATTTCCACGATGCTGACTATTTTGCTCAGCATATGCATAACTGCGACCTTGTAAATCTTGAGGATATGCTTCAAAATGGTACTGTTATTAGCGGTACATATATTGAAAAACCACATACTTTTTCTACCGCTTGTAATATTGCTACCCAAATTATTGCTCAAGTGGCTTCATGTCAGTATGGCGGTCAGAGTATAAGTCTTACTCATTTGGCTCCGTTTGTTGACATCAGCCGTAAAAAGCTTTACAAAGAGGTTGAAAACGAACTTCGTGATATTGCTCCCGATGTTAGCCCTGAAAAGATTGCCGAAATCACAGAAAAGAGACTACGTGATGAGGTGAGAAAGGGTGTTCAAACTATCCAATATCAGGTTGTAACCCTTATGACCACTAACGGTCAGGCTCCGTTTGTTACTGTATTTATGTATCTTAACGAGGCTAAAAATGAGCGCGAGAAGGAAGACCTTGCATTGATAATCGAAGAAGTCTTGAAGCAGCGCTATCGTGGTGTTAAAAACGAAAAGGGTGTTTGGATTACACCTGCATTCCCGAAACTCATTTATGTTCTGGAAGAGGATAATATAAGGGAAGATTCAAAGTATTGGTATCTGACACAGCTTAGTGCAAAATGTACCGCGAAGAGAATGGTACCCGATTACATTTCCGAAAAGGTTATGCTTGAGAATAAAATTGATAAAAATGGTGAGGGACATTGTTATACCTGTATGGGTTGCCGTAGCTTCTTGACACCATTTATTGATGAAGAAGGCAAGCCTAAATATTACGGTCGTTTCAATCAAGGTGTTGTTACCGTTAACCTTGTTGATATCGGTTTATCTGCTAATAAGGATTTGGCAAAATTCTGGGAAATTTTTGATAAGAGAATGGAACTTTGCCACAGAGCTTTACAGGCTCGCCACGAAAGACTTACAGGAACTGTTTCTGATGCTGCGCCTATTTTGTGGCAACATGGTGCACTCTTGCGTCTTAACAAAGGCGAAACTATTGATAAATATCTCCATGGCGGTTATTCTACATTATCTCTCGGCTACGCGGGTCTTTGGGAGTGTGTATACGCTCTTATTGGTAAAAAGTTGACCGAGCCTGATGGTGAAGCATTAGGCCTTGAAATAATGAAGAAGCTTAATGAGTACACTGCTAAGTGGAAGGCCGCTGAGAATATAGATTATTCGCTCTACGGTACACCTTTGGAGAGTACAACCTACAAGTTCGCTAAGGCTTTGCAAAAACGTTTTGGTATAGTTCCGGGCGTTACAGATAAGAACTATATCACAAATAGCTACCATGTTCATGTGACTGAGGATATTGATGCTTTCGATAAGTTGGCTTTAGAGGCTAAATTCCAAGCATTATCTCCCGGTGGCGCTATTTCTTATGTTGAAGTTCCAAATATGCAGAACAACCTTGATGCTGTTCTCTCGGTTATGAAATTTATCTATGATAACATTATGTATGCCGAACTGAACACCAAGAGTGACTACTGCCATATTTGTGGATTTGACGGCGAAATTGCTATCGAAGAAGATGGTGGAAAGCTTGTTTGGAAATGTCCTAACTGCGGAAATACCGACCAAGACAAGATGAATGTTGCAAGACGTACTTGTGGATATATTGGTACTCAGTATTGGAATCAAGGCAGAACTCAGGAAATCAAAGAAAGAGTATTACATCTATAATAAGTTTCACATAGCACCTTCGGGTGCTATGTTTTTAAAGGTAATTTATGAACTATGCAGTAATTAAAAAATTTGATATTGCTAACGGTCCCGGTGTCAGGGTTTCGGTTTTTGTAAGTGGTTGTCGCCATTTTTGTAAAAACTGTTTTAATAGCGAGGCTTGGGATTTTTCCTACGGAAAACCGTTTGACGATAAGGTTTTAGAGGAGTTAGTTAAAGCTACTTCGCCTGATTACATCAACGGATTTTCTGTATTAGGCGGTGAGCCTTTTGAACCCGAAAACCAAGACGGTGTTTTGGAAATTGTCAAAACGATTAAACTTAAATTCCCGCAAAAAAGCATTTGGATTTATACAGGATTTTTATTTGATGAACAATTACTTAAAGGCTCTGTTGGAAATTTAGATACCGTTATGGAAATTTTAAAAAACACCGATGTTTTAGTTGACGGAAAGTTTGTCGAAGAACTAAAAAGCCCTGATTTGTTGTTTAGAGGTTCATCTAATCAAAGGATTATTGATGTGCAAAAATCTTTAACCCAAGGCGAAACTCTCTGGCTTGACGGCAAATGGGAACGAAGAATGGGCAGCGGTAATATTTACGAATAGGAGTTTAAAAATGATAAAGGTTAATTTTAAGAAATTAAATGAAAATGCTATAGCACCGACTTACGGCACCGAGTTTGCCGCGGGCGCTGACCTTTACGCTTGCGAGGGTGGCGAAGTCACTATTGAAGCCGGCGAAACAAAACTTATTCACACAGGACTCTCGTTAGAAATTCCTGAGGGTTATGCGGGTTTAATTTATGCCCGTAGCGGTATTGCAACAAAAAGAGGTTTGGCTCCTGCAAACAAGGTTGGCGTGATTGACAGTGATTACAGAGGAGAAATTATGGTTTCTCTCCATAACCATTCTAACTCTGCTCAAACTATTGCAGACAAAGAGCGTGTAGCTCAACTTGTTATAACTCCTTTTTTAAAGGTGGACTACACCGAGACCGATGAACTCAGCGACACAGTTCGAGGTAGCGGCGGTTTTGGTTCAACAGGCAGTAAATAAAAACAGAGACTTTCAGCTATTATCAGAATTGCTGAAAGTCTTATTTCTTTTATAAAACTTATTGCACTTAAAGTGTATTTGTGTTAAAATATTTAAAAACTGTTTAACGAGGAAACTATGGAAATCAAGGCACTTCTTAAATCAAAATCTTTTATTATTACAGCATCGGTATGCGCTACCGTTTTAGTGGCAGTTGCCTTTATTTTTCTACTCATTAAAACTCTCCCGAAAATCGTCGATACAAATATTTCTGTCGAGAGTGCTACTAATTCCATTTCTCAAACCGTTTCTTCAGATAATGACAGTTCTTCTGTGCCTGTATCACCTTTAAAAATATCTTCTCCCGCTGTTAACGATTTAACCGTTACCGAGGACCATATCACCTTTTTGGGTGCGAGTGACCCTGATTTTCCTCTTACTGTAAACGGCGAAGAGGTTAAAAGGGATACTTCAGGAGCCTTTGCCCTTGAAAAAGAGTTAAAGATAGGCGCTAACTATTTTAAGTTTACACATAAAGGCTTTGAGACAACCTATACGGTAAGATACAAATATGTAATTATCAAATCTTTCTCACCCTCAGGAGCAAAATCTTTTGCCAGCGGAGCCAGCTTTGCAGTTACTGTAAATGCGAGGGTAGGCAGTAAAATTACCGCTACCTTTAACGGAAAAACTATAACCTTGACTGAAACTGTCAAGCAGGATGAAACAGAAACTCTTAAAAATGATGCTTTTACTGACTATTCTGGCGTTTTCACACTGCCTAGTGATAACACTAAGGATTTAAACCTCGGAAAGGTGAGTATTACCGCCCAAAACGGCACTAACAGTGAAACAAAATATTCGGGCAATATAACCTGTAAAAAAGCGGAAATTCCCGTAATCGCCGAGGTTGTTACTTACTCAGCAGAAACCTTTAACGGAAATACTGCTGACGATATGTCAAGACCCACTAACAATTATTTGCCAAAGGGAACTGTTGATTATGTTGTCGGCAGGGCTTATAACAATGGTAAAGAATATCTCAAACTTCGTTGCGGAAGAAGAGTTTATGTGTCGAAAAAGAATTCGGGCTCTACTGTTGCAGTAACCAAAGAATATACTGGTAAGCTGCCTGATAATAACAGTATCGGTTTTGATTCCTGTAAGGTTTCTAAAAATTCAACAGTAATCACCCTTAATACCCAGTGGAAAGCTCCCTTTTTACTTGATTTATTGCCTCAAAACTATTATAATCCTAATTCACAGGATTACCGTGTTTCTTCGGTTACGGCAAAATATGTGGAAATTACATTTTGTTACGCTAAGGAAATAACAGGTCAAATAAACCTCGGTACATATAATCCTGTATTTTCTTCCTATGATATTATAAAAAGCGGTTCAGATTATAAATTAAGGCTTAATTTCAGAAATGTTGGCGGCTTTTACGGTTGGGATGCCGCATACAATTCTAAGGGTCAGCTTGTATTCACATTTTTACACCCCGCACAAGTAAAGGCTGCTAACAATAAGTACGGCGCTGACCTTACAGGTGTCAGAGTAATGATAGATGTGGGCCATGGCGGTAAGGATTCGGGTGCAGTTGGAATAGGAAATCTCTATGAAAAGGAGAGAAATCTTGCCCTTGCCCGTGCCCTTAAAACCGAGCTTGAAAGCATTGGCGCTACAGTTATAATGAACAGAACAGGGGATACTACCTTAAACCCCGATGAAAGATGCATTAATCTTATAAATACAAAGCCTGATTTCTGTATTGCTATACATCACGATGCGTCTACTTCCTCGGTTCCAAATGGCTTTGGCGCATTTAATTCCACCTTGTTTTCACGGGATGCGGCAAAATTGGTGTATGATGCTACAATCTCTAAAAATATTTACAATGCATCTGCTAAAAATAACCGCAACCGCTTTGAATGGCATTATTATTTTCTTGCCCGTGTTACGGTTTGCCCCGTGGTGCTGACGGAAAATGGCTTTATAACAGGTTCTGCTGACTATGCGGGTATTGCGAGTGCTTCTGTGAATAAGGCAAAAGCCGAGGCTATGTGTACGGGGATTTCGAAATATTTCCTTTCTATCAGGCACAATCTACCGGTAGAGGATACTACAAGTTCTGAAAGCTCGAGTTCTTCGATTATATCATCATCATCATCTTCTTCTTCTTCGTCATCATCTTCTTCATCTTCTTCATCTTCTTTCTCTTCTTCCTCGGTTATTAGCAGTTCGGTGATAGAATCGTCATCAAATTCTGACTCTGCATTAGAGAATTCTTCTTCACAAGTGTCGTCCGAAGAACAGAATTCCTCATCAAGCTCTGATTCTTCAGAAAATACCACAACTAATATAAATTGATATTATCAAAAATTATCGGAAGTGAATTATCATGAGAATAGTAATAAAACTAGGCACATCTACCTTGGCACATTCGACAGGTAGAATAAATATACGTCGTGTTGAGGAGCTGTGTAAGGTTATTTCTGACCTCAAAAATGCAGGAAATGAAATTATATTAGTTTCTTCTGGCGCAATAGGTATGGGAGTCGGAAAACTTGCCTTAGGTGAAAAGCCTACCGACATTCCTACAAAACAGGCGGCGGCCGCTATTGGTCAATGTGAGCTTATGTATACATACGATAAACTCTTTTCTGAATATAACCATACGGTAGCGCAAATTCTTTTAACCGATGAGGATATTGCCGATAGTGAGCGTTGTAATAACTTTAAAAATACGCTTTGTCGTTTGTTAGAACTCGGCGCTATTCCAATTATAAATGAAAATGATACTATAGCTACTGATGAAATTATAATTGGTGATAATGATACTTTAGGCGCTATTGTTTCGGTAACCATTGAAGCGGATTTGCTTATCATATTATCTGATATTGACGGTTTGTATACAGCCGACCCCCATAAGGATAAAAATGCGGTTATGTTACACACTGTTAACAAAATCACTCAAGAAATCGAAGAAATGACAGGTGGTGCGGGTACTGCACTCGGAACAGGTGGAATGGTTACAAAAATTAAAGCCGCAAAAATTGCCACAAACGGCGGTACGGATATGGTTATTGCTAACGGGAACAGCCCTGAAATATTATATAGTATTGTAAATGGTGAGGATGTCGGCACAAGATTTGTGGCGGCTAAAAGAAATAATGACTGATACATTTGAAATTTTAAGACACGCAAAAGAAGTTTCCTTAAATAAACCTCTTGATACAGCTAAAAAGAATAATGCTCTTTTGAAAATGGCTGAGTATTTAGTTTCCGACACTGACGAAATTTTAAAAGCCAACCTTGAGGATATTGAAAATGCTAAAGGCAAAATTTCTTCGGTTATGATTGACCGCTTGCGTCTTGACGCTGACAGAATTAAGGCTATGGCCAAGGGTATATGCGATGTGGCTTACTTGCCTGACCCTGTGGGAAGAGTTTTAGGTACTACAGAACACACTAATGGTTTGCAAATCAGCAAAAAAAGCGTACCTTTTGGCGTGGTGGCTATTATTTACGAAAGCCGACCGAATGTAACTTCCGATGCCGCAGCATTATCCTTTAAAAGCGGTAATGTTTGTGTGTTAAGGAGTGGAAAAGACGCATTTTGCAGTGCAAATGCAATAGTTAATTCACTCAGAAAAGCCTTGATGGAATGTGGTATTGATGAAAATTATATTAATTTAGTTGAAGATACTAGCCGACAGAGTGCTAATGACTTGATGACAGCAGTGGGTCTAGTTGATTTGCTGATTCCACGAGGCGGTAAGGGACTTATTAAGGCATGTACCGAAAATGCAAAGGTCCCCTGTATTGAAACGGGTACAGGTATATGCCATATCTATGTTGATGAATTTGCAGATTTAAACAAAGCTTTAACTATTATAGATAACGCTAAACGCAGTCGGCCCTCTGTATGCAATGCTGCTGAGTGTTGCTTGGTGCATAAAAAAGTAGCACGGAAATTTTTACCGACACTTTCTGAATTGTTTACCAATACAGCGCAGCAAACCGAACTTTTTGGGGATAATATTGTCGCTGAAATTATCCCCGTATCATTAGCTGATGATATTTATGATACCGAATTTTTGGATTATAAAATGGCTGTGAGAATAGTTGACAGCATTGAAGATGCGGTTGCACACATTTCTGCACACTCGACTAAACACAGCGAATCGATTATTACCGATAATAAAGATAATGCGGATTATTTTATTTCCCGTGTTGATTCAGCGGCGGTTTACGTTAATGCATCAACTAGATTTACCGATGGCGGAGAGTTTGGTCTTGGTTGTGAAATGGGTATTTCCACCCAAAAGCTGCACGCTCGAGGCCCAATGGGGCTTAACGAACTTAATACTTACAAATATGTTATTATCGGTGACGGACAGGTAAGGTAGGAGAATTTTATGAACGATATTAAATTTGGTTTTATTGGTTGCGGCAATATGGGCGGTGCGCTTGCACGTGCTGTATGTAAATCTGTTGGCTCTGACAACGTTTTTGTTGCGGACAAAGCCGAGGATAAAGCTAAGATACTTGCTAACGAATTAAAATGCAAATTAAGTGATAATCGGGAAATATGCGAAAAGTCTAACTTCATTTTCTTAGGTGTTAAGCCTCAGATAATTAAAACTGCTTTAGATGAAATAGCTGATGTTTTAAAGAGCCGTCAAGACCGTTTTGTTTTAGTTTCTATGGCGGCGGGGGTTGAAATTGCACAAATTTCTCAAATGTTAGACGCCAATTATCCAATAATCAGAATTATGCCTAACACGCCCGTTTCAATAGGCGAGGGGATGATTCTTTATACTAAAAACGAACTTGTTTCAACTGATGAGTTGCAGGCTTTTGTAAATTCACTAAGATTTGCAGGAAAGTTAGATTTGCTTGATGAACGCTTGATAAATGCGGGAACTGCAGTTTCAGGTTGCGGTCCGGCTTTTGTTTACTTGTTTGCTGAGGCAATGGCTGATGCAGGTGTCGAATGCGGTTTGCCGAGAGATAAAGCTATTCAATATGCCGCTCAAACACTCCTTGGCGCATCTGAGTTAATGCTAAAATCCAATAAGCATCCGTCGCTTTTAAGGGATGAGGTTTGCAGCCCTGGGGGCAGCACAATTGAGGGTGTTCGTGCTTTAGAAGACAATGGCTTTAGAGAAAATGTTTTTTCCGCTGTTAAAGCTTCTTTTGACAAAACCAACAAGCTATAAAATTTAGACCGTCTTTTGGACGGTCTTTTTTATGAAAAAACTTTGAATTTTCACAAAGTTACTTGACAATATATTAAAGTAATCCTATAATAGTTAGCAGGCTAACAAAATGTTCGGTAGGTGAGCTATGAAAAGAGAAAATGAAATTGGCTTTATTGTAAGACGCTTATCAAACCTGATAAAACGCGATGTTGAAAAAAGTAAACTCAGATTAGGGTTAGATACCATGAGCGACGTTAACGGTTGGGCGATTGGATATTTTTATGATAATAGGAATACTGATATCTTTCAAAAAGATTTCGAAAATAAATTTTCTATCAGACCCTCTACCGCTAGTAACATATTAAAAACTATGGAACAAAAGGGTTTTATTGAACGAATAAGTGTTGAAACTGATGCGAGACTTAAGAAAATCGTTTTAACCGATAAAGCAGTTAATCTTCATAAAAAAGTCATCAAAGAAATCGGCGCTCGTGAAGATAGGCTTAAAACAGATATTACGCCAGAAGAACTCGAAATATTTTTTCGGGTGATGGGCAAGCTCACAGCAAATATGGAGGACAGTAATGATTAAGACATTAGCAAAAAGCATTCGTGAATATAAATTGCCTTCAATTTTAACACTCATTTTTATTATGGGTGAGGTTTTAATTGAGGTTTCAATTCCTTTTATAACGAGGGATATGATTAACAGTTTTGAAAATTTAAATGGTTCGGCTTCAATAAATGATGTAATAAAAACAGGGCTAATCCTTGTGGGAATGGCACTTATTTCTCTTTGCTGCGGTGGAATAGCGGCACTAACATGCGCAAAGGCATCTGCCGGATTTGCTAAAAATTTGCGTCAAGACATGTTTTCAAAAATTCAAAGCTATTCATTTAAAAATATCGATAAATTTTCTTCAACTTCGCTTGTAACCCGTCTTACTACCGATGTTACAAATGTTCAGATGTCTTATATGATGATTATAAGAACTGCTATCAGAAGTCCAATGATATTTGTTTTCTCAATAATTATGGCTTATTTAATGGGAGGAGCATTAGCAACTACCTTTGTTGTTGTGGTTCCTATTTTGCTGTTCGGTCTTTTTGCTGTTGCGAGAAAGGCAATGCCTGCTTTTAGAAGAGTTTTCAAAAAGTATGACCGCTTGAACGAGTCGATTGAAGAAAATGTACGCGGAATGCGTGTTGTCAAGGGATTTTCGCGTGAAAACTTTGAAAAAGATAAATTTAAAAAAGCTGCCGATGATATAACATCAGATTTTACTAAAGCTGAACGAATTGTTGCATTTAATGGACCTTTAATGCAATTTTGTATGTATTTTAATATGATATTTATTTTGACCGTTGGTTCGTTTTTAGCCATTTCTACAAGCGGTGCTAAATTGAAATACGGCGAAATTTCTGCAATGCTGACCTATGGCGTACAGATTTTAATGTCTTTAATGATGCTTTCGATGATATATGTTATGATTACTATGTCCTTGGAGTCAATGAAGCGTATATGTGAGGTTTTAAACGAAGAGGCATCTATTGTGAACTGCGATAATCCATTGTATGAAATCAAAGACGGCTCGATTAACTTTAAGAATGTAAGTTTTAAGTACAACGAGCAAGCAAAACGATATGCTTTAGAAGATGTTGATTTGGAAATCAAATCCGGTATGACGGTAGGTGTAATCGGTGGTACAGGTGTGGGTAAATCTACATTTGTGCAGTTAATTCCAAGACTCTATGACGTTACTAAGGGTACGGTAGAGGTAGGTGGTGTCGATGTTCGTGATTACGACATCCAAACGCTTCGTAACAGCGTGGCAATGGTTCTACAGAAAAATCAGTTGTTTTCGGGTACCATTAAGGAAAATTTGCGTTGGGGTAATGAAAATGCAACCGATGAAGAAATAATTGAGGTTTGCAAACTTGCACAGGCTGATGAATTTATCAAAGATTTCGCCGATGGGTATGAAACCTATATTGAGCAAGGTGGTACAAATGTTTCGGGCGGTCAAAAACAACGACTTTGTATAGCCCGTGCTTTGCTTAAAAACCCGAAAGTTTTAATTCTTGATGACTCTACAAGTGCAGTTGATACAAAAACAGATGCGTTTATCAGAAACGGTTTTAAAAACTACATTCCTGATACAACAAAAATTATTATTGCTCAAAGAGTTTCCTCTGTAATGGATGCAGATTTGATTATTGTATTAAACAATGGCAAAATTTCTGCAAAGGGAACTCATGAGGAACTTTTAATCTCAAGCGAAATTTACCGCGAAGTATATGAACAGCAAATGAGCGGAGGTGACAGTAATGAGGAAGCATAATCCTCCGGTCTTAGGATCCGACGGCAAAAGAAAAAAACTGAATGTCAATTCTCTTAAACGAGTGCTCAAAATGTTGTTTAAGTACTATCCTGTGCTTTTACCGATAATAATTGTATGTATCGTTTTTGCCTCGATTACTGCATCCGTCCCTGCTATTTTCCAACAGCAAGTACTTCAAGCAATCCAAAAATGGATTAGCAGCGGCGACTGGGATTCGGCAAAACAAGAGATTATACCTAAGGTTATAATTTTAGGAACATTATATTGCCTTTCCTTTATTGGTGTTATAGTTCAGTCACAGTTGATTGCGATTATCACGCAAGGGTTCTTGGGTAAAATGCGAAAAACAATGTTTGACGGTATGCAAAATCTACCGATTAAATATTTTGATACCCACAAGCACGGCGATATAATGAGCTTCTACACTAATGATATTGATACACTAAGACAGTTGATTTCACAATCGATTCCTACTATTTTACAGGCATCTATTGTTGTTGTAAGCGTTTTTTCAATAATGCTTTGGTACAGCGTTTGGATGACACTTGTAGTCGTTTCCGGTGTGGCAGTTTTATTTTTCGTTACAAAAACTGTCGGCGGTGGCTCGGCTAAATATTTTATGCGTCAACAAAAGTCGATAGGCATAACCGAGGGCTTTGTTCAAGAAATGATGTCTGGTCAAAAGGTTGTCAAAGTTTTCTGTCACGAGAACAAAAGTAAAGAACAGTTTGAAAAAATCAATAATCAGCTTTTTGAAGACAGTAACCGAGCACACGCTTATGCCAACTGCTTAGGCCCTATAAATATGAATATAGGAAATATTTTATATGTAATTATTGCTACTGTTGGTGGCCTGTTTTTACTATCGAATACTCCGAATTTTAGCATTTCAGGTATGGCGTTTGAAATCAGTATCGTAATACCTTTCCTTAATATGACAAAACAGTTCACAGGAAATGTGAATCAGGTTTCACAGCAGATAAATGCTATTGTTATGGGTGTTGCAGGCGCAGAACGAATTTTCTCGCTTATGGACGAAATTCCTGAAACGGATGAAGGTTACGTAACACTTGTTAATGCAGAGTATGATGAAAACGGAAAACTCAAAGAAACAGAAAAGCGTACACGCTTGTGGGCTTGGAAGCATCCACATAAAGCCGATGGCTCTGTAACATATACCGAGCTTAAGGGCGAGGTTACATTGGATAATGTCGACTTCGGTTATGTTGAGGGCGAACAGGTATTGCATAATGTAAGTGTTTATGCAAATCCGGGTGAAAAGGTTGCTTTCGTTGGAGCTACGGGTGCCGGTAAGACTACAATAACAAATCTTATTAACCGTTTTTATGATATTGCTGACGGCAAAATCAGATATGACGGAATAAATATTAATAAAATTAAGAAAAGTGATTTGCGCCGCTCACTTGGTATTGTTTTACAAGAAACAAACCTCTTTACCGGAACTGTTATGGATAACATCCGCTACGGCAGACTTGACGCTACCGATGAAGAATGTATCGAAGCGGCAAAATTGTCTGGCGCAGATGATTTTATAACGCGTCTTCCTAACGGCTATGATACAGAGCTTGTTAACAATGGTGCAAACCTTTCTCAAGGACAGCGTCAGTTAATCGCTATTGCCCGTGCTGCTGTTGCTGACCCGCCAGTAATGATTTTGGATGAGGCTACATCTTCTATAGATACGCATACCGAGGCGATTGTTCAACGAGGTATGGATAAGTTGATGCAAGGCAGAACGGTCTTTGTAATAGCTCATAGGCTTTCTACGGTCAAAAATTCCGATGTTATCATGGTGCTTGACCACGGAAAAATTATCGAACGTGGCAATCACGAAAAACTGATTTTAGAAAAAGGTCAATATTATCAGCTGTACACCGGTGCATTTGAATTAGAATAATTTTAGAATAATCCTCTCTTTAATCGCATAGTATTTATCAGTAAACTTGCGAAAAGAGAGGATTTATTATGCAACAAAAATGTCTTAAAAGTGATATTTACACAAACGAAATTTTTTTATGTGATTCTTTTGAACAAGCAATTGACGTAGATTTTTCTCTACCGGACTATTGTCCCGATATTTCGAAAATTTTCAAGTGTAACGCTGTTCCGAGAATTGCTTCAAAATCAATAAACGGAAGCACAATTACAATTGACGGAAATGTTGTAATAACAATTCTTTATTGCGATAAAGAAAATAATTTTTGTTCCTATGAGTATGTTTATCCATTTTCAAAAAGTATAGAATTAAATCGCGATGTATCGGGCGGTAATGTTTTTTGCAAAATTAAATGTGATTATATAAATTGTCGGGCGGTAACGGGCAGAAAGGTAGATATACACGGAGCGGCAGGCATTTTCATTAAGGTTTTTAAAAAATGCTGTAATGAAATAATTTCAGATATTGAAGAACCGTGTGTTGAGGTCAAGAGAATGATTGCTCCCGCAACACTTCCTATGGGTTATGCGGAAAAATATCTGATTATTGAAGAAGATTTTCCGCTTGGTAGCGGTCAACCTACTATTGAAAGTGTTTTGAAAATCAATTCTTCGGTTTGCGTTAAAGAAACAAAGATTATCAACGATAAAGCTGTTGTAAAGGGTGAGTTTCTTGTTAGTGTGCTTTATTGTCCCGAAGGCGGGGGAACTCCCAAAACCGCAAAAACCGTTTTGCCTTACAGTCAAATTTTAGATATTGAGGGTGTGACTGAAAGCTGTGAGTGTGAGTGCAAGGCTGAGGTTTCTGCCTTGGAAGTTAAACCAAAACTTGCTTCAAATGGTGAACTTCGCTGTTTTGGTTTGAATGCTAAAATTCTTTTAACCTGCGAGGCATATTGCGGTAACGATATTCCCGTAATTGAGGATGCATTTTCAAGAAAGTTTGAGGCAGAGATTGTTCATAAATCAGTGCCTATTGATAAACTGTCCTGCAGTCTGCAAGAAACTTATCAATGCAGAAAAAACATTGAGTTTGATTTTAATATAAATTCTGTTATAGACCTTTGGTGTTCACTTCAAAACTGCCATACAAAATTTGAAGATGAAAAAATGGTTGTTAACGGCACTTTAATTGCGAGTATGATTATTTGCGATGAAAATAATATTCCTCTATACATAGAGAAGCCGATAGAATTTCAATATAAATATCCTTTTAAACCATCCCTCGGTGAACCGCATTGCGACCCCGAAATTAACATTGTTTCATGCAATTTTACTATAATATCAGCTAATAAAATAGAACTACATGCAGAGTTGGGAATAAATGCCGGAATTTATGAAAAACGAGAAATTAAATTGATTTCCGATTTGAATTTAGATGAAACAAAGATTGTAAAACGCAGAAGTGAAGGCGCTATGGTTATTTACTGCGCGAATGAAGGAGAGAGTGTTTGGGATATCGCAAATAGGTTCTATGCATCGGTTGATGAAATTATGAATATAAATAATATTGAAGATAAAATTTTAACTTGTAGAAAAAAGATTTTGGTTCCAATAAATTAAAAGATAAAACAAGACTCACTTAGAGTCTTGTTTTATTATATTCCAAAAACATATCGAAAATTGTTCTTAATGACTAAAAGTAGGGAATATTTTGGCAAAAAATTTTTATAATTATACAATATGCACAAAAACGGAGCTAAAAATGGTTACTGATACTACTTGAAAAAATAGTTAGAATATTGTAATATTATAAACGGATAATATTAGTATATAATTATTTGGAGGTTGTATTATGCCAAAATATACCGCAACAACTTTAGCTACCATGATTGAAAAGAAACTTTCACATAATTTTGGTGTTGCTCCAAGTCAGGCTTCTGATGAACTCTTTTATAAGGCTTGTGTGTTAGTTTTGCTTGAAATCATGAATGAACGCCGAGCTGAGTTTAAAAAGGCTACCGGCGAACAAGAAGCTAAAACGGTTTATTATTTGAGTATGGAATTCTTGATGGGTCGTTCGCTCAAAAATAATTTATATAATTTAGAACTTACTGATACAATGAGTAAAGCATTAGCAAAATTTAAGGTTAAACTTGATAAACTATACGATTTCGAACCTGATGCAGGACTCGGAAACGGCGGTTTGGGAAGACTTGCTGCTTGCTTCCTTGATGGTCTTTCAACAGGCGGATATCCTGCTATGGGTTATTGTATCAGATATGAGCTTGGCATTTTTCGTCAAAAGCTTGTTGAGGGTTGGCAGACTGAAATGCCCGATTTCTGGTTACCCGGTGGCGGTGTGTGGTTACAAGCAAAACCCGCTTTAGCCGTTGACGTAAACTTTGACGGAAAAATCAGCGAATGGTGGGATGGCACTTATCATCATATCGAGCATACCGATTATCAGACTGTTCGCGCTGTGCCTTATGACCTTTGTGTTGCAGGTAAGGATGGTAAGACTGTTAACGTATTAAGACTTTGGAGCGCTGAATGTCAGGATTTTGATATGTCAGCCTTTAATCAGGGTGAATATGTCAAAGCTCTCGAACAGCGTGCTATGACCGAGACTATTTCTAAGGTACTTTATCCTGAGGATAATCATATCGAGGGAAAATCACTTAGACTTCGTCAGCAATATTTCCTTGTATCTGCCTCTATTCAAGATATTTTAAGAAGACATTTAAGTCAGTACAATACCCTTGAAAATCTCCCCGAAAAGGTTGCTATTCATATTAACGATACTCATCCAACCCTTTCAATTCCTGAACTTATGCGCTTTTTATTGGATGAATGTGGATACTCTTGGGAAAGGGCTTGGGATATTGTTAAGAATACAGTTGCCTACACAAACCACACAATTATGGCAGAGGCTTTAGAGTGCTGGCCTGAGCATCTTATA
>JAZONB010000066.1:0-2599 GCA_045654305.1 Acutalibacteraceae bacterium
GCAAAATCTAACATTCTGCCCAAGGTAGTGCGTGCTTTTTCAAGATAATTTTTATCGTAAGCGCCTGTCATCCGCTTTCATCTCCTCATCTATTATCTGAGTAATATAAATATCTCCTCGTTGCCGTTTATTTCGTTCAACATCAAAATATTCTCGTCGTGCCGCTTTATCCCGAGCTTCTTTTTTTGTATACCAAACACTGCTCTCTGCAATTTCATATCTTATGAATTTAATCTCGTCAAATGCTTTTTTACTTTTGAGTACAAATTGTTGTCCCAGGTTTCCAAGATGCATTGCATTGGCAAGCTGTCTGAATGAAATGGTACCATTGATAAAATCCTGCGCAAAGGAGAAGTAACTGTCATCAGCTCGATAGCCGATAATAATATCATAGTTTTTATAATCAACTTTAAAATTATTTAGAATATATTCCTTAGCTTCCTGTGCTAACGCAGACGGAATATCGAACTCACGATTTTCAAGTAATATAGAAAGCCAATGAAGAATAGAATATTTTTCATCATTCAGGTCAAGTATTTTTAAGTTTTGGGTGTCAATTTCATATTCGTTTGCATATCCGTCCCTAAGCTTATCAACACCCCATTCTTTTGCCATTTCAATGGTGTCGGTGCAATAAAATCCTAATCCATAATCATTATATGTCTTACCTTTTCCATATTCAGGGTTTTTAACAATATCTTTTGAACCATGATATATTTTCTGAGTCACAACTATCATCTCCATTCTTGTTTTTTATTATACCCCTTTAGGTGTAGTTTGTCAAGTTTTAATTAAAATTTACCCCAAAAACATTTGAACCCTGTGCCTTAAGTTTTCTAACATTTTTCTAGCAAACTCTGAACCAAATGTGTTAGAAATGGCAATACGCTAATTTAGAGCGCACAAAAGGCTTTGAAGGATACAAGCCCCTCAAAGCCTTTATTTTACGCAGTTTTATCGTTTCCTAACTTCTCTTAACTTCCGCTTATTTGCTCTAACCTACATGACTCAATACGCCACTCGAAATCGTTTGACGGTTAACCCCGTCCGTGGGTTCGAATCCCACCTTCTCCGCCATCGGCGAGGTTTTTGTATTAACAGAAACCTCGCTTTTTCTTTGGAAACTTTTTGGAAACTCTCATATGGTTACTACTCCTGCAATCGCTGCAAGTGATGTAGTCTTTGAACTTGCATCCAAATGCGCATATATATTTGCAGTTGTAGCAAAATCACTATGTCCTAACCACATTTGAATATCCTTTAATTGAACTCCGTTATTTAGCAAAAGCGATGCACTTGTATGTCTGAGATCGTGAAAGCGTATTGGACGCAAATCGTTTTTAGTTAAAACACGCTTAAAAGCTGATGTAACATAGTTAGGCATTATCAATCCACCAAGCTCATCTACCATTACATAGTCAAGCCAGTCTTTATTATAAGAACGCTTAAACTTCTTTCGATACATCTCCTGGCGTTCTTTAATTACAAGTAGCCTTTCTTTAACCGCCATATCAAGCGGCATAGCACGCAAACTTGATTTTGTCTTTGCTCTGTCTTTTGCTACAATCTTTAATTTACCATTTACTCTCGGTGTGGTTACCGTATGATTTATATAGAATACATTATTTGTTAAATCAATAGCACTCCACCTTAAACCGACACATTCACTGCGTCTTAAACCATAAAATCCGCCCATCAAAACAGGAACCTCAAGATTTGTGTCTTTAGTCAGTTTGAAAACCTTTGACAATTCATCCGCACTATAAAATTTTCCTACATAATGATTTTTCTCAGGTTTGTCAACTTCGTCTATAGGATTTTCTGATATCCAACCGTTTTTTCTTGCGAAAGTAAGAGCAAGTCTTATTATCGCATGATAATGAATAACCGTATTAGCAGTTACCCTTTGAAGCTGAATATCATAGAATTCCTGTATATCCCTTGCATCTAAATCTTTAAGTTTTATACCTTGTTCTCTGAAATATGGACCAACAGGACTCTTGATGTTACCTTCATAACTGGCATATGTAGTATCTTCTATTGGTTTCTTTCTTTTACGAGTGTATGGCAAATAAAGTTTTAAATAATCAGCAAAGAGTAAATTTTCGATTTGTTCTTTTGTTAAGTCTGTCAAAGTAATTTTATCAAGTGCATCCTCAGAAATTTCTATAGATATAGTTTTTTTCATTTCTGCAGATGTATCCTCGACAAGCGTTGCTACAAACAAATCTTCATCCGGTATTTCAAAATCCATAAGAATTTGCTCGGACATATTCTTTGCTTTCGTTTTATTACCACGAACAGGCAATTTAGTCGGGAAACTTTTATCCTTTCTTTTGCCTGCTGCATTTTTGTAAACCAAAATAACATAGTAAATCTTTTAAATAGGCTTTTACATCTATTTCTAAACCTATTTTTGTTTGTTTAATCATGGTGTTTACCTCCTGAAAATATTTACCGTTTTGTTAAGTTAAATGAAAGTTGAGACCTTGAACTCCTTATGGTATAATAGTTTTACCCCTAAAACCTATACCTCCCTGAAAATCAGAGAAAGGAGATCAAGATCTCATGGATAAAATTATACCAAATTGTTGCCCAA
>JAZONB010000067.1:0-5531 GCA_045654305.1 Acutalibacteraceae bacterium
GACTTACTCAGCAATATCGCATCCGAGCAACGTGCAAAGGTGGTTTATGAATACCTCTACCGCCAGATTGATGACAAAAAGGTGCGTGAGACCATCGACTTTCTTTTAAACCGTGAGGAAGCGCACAATCAAATGTTCCGAGATGCATTTAACAAGGTGCAAAACTCAGGCTCTAACCGAGATTTCGGCACAACAAAGGCTGCTAAAATGTATTTCTCTATGTCGGATCCAGGTCCCAACGCTTTTGCGACGGGTGATACAAAACCTGTTTCTTTTGATAAGTAGTAAAACCTCTCTGCCGTGTGGCAGAGAGTACATAGTTGGCTTTTCTTATGTTTATGATATAATAAACATAAGAATATAGGTCACCGGAGGCGGAGTGCCGTAGCATTCAAAAGTGCCGGATTAGGTGTCCGAGTGAGCTCGGGTTATTGTGTGTGCAATGACCGGAGTTTTTTATTTTTAGGAGGTTTATATGAAAAAGACTAATGTTACACTTGTTCCCTTAACTGAGGATGACAGAGAGCAGTTTATTTTAGATAATCAATGGTCGTTTAAGTATGGTGCATTGCAAGAGTTTGGCGAGCGAGATAACCACATTGATGATGACGGTGAAATTATTTCCCGAAAGACTATTGAACGCTACATTGATGCGCCGAACAACGAAACATACCGCATTGTTTTAGACGGCAGAAAAGTCGGTGGTGTGATACTTAAAATAAACAAAGAAACTAATGTAAACGAATTAGAAATTCTTTTTGTTTCTCCCGAAGAGCATACAAAAGGTATTGGATATGGTGCTTGGCTTGCAGTTGAGGAATTACATCCCGAAACGAAAGTTTGGGAAACTTGTACACCTTATTTTGAGAAACGAAATATACATTTTTACGTCAATAAATGCGGTTTTAAGATTGATGAGTTTTGGTGTGAATATTTTCAGCCCACGCACAAAATGCACGACGATGAAGACCATGACCCAAACGAAGGTCCTGATGTAATGTTCCATTTTGTAAAGGTTATGCAATAAAACAACCGCTGAAGTTCTTACGCTTCAGTGGTTTTGTTTGTCACATTAATTATATTTCTTGTGGTTCGTTATTATATGTGCTATAATGTTTTAGGTGATAAATTTGAACGATAATTTTAAAATAATTAATGATGGCAGTCGTGTACTGGCTTTATCAAAATTCCGTATTCCTTTTGATCTTTATCTATTGAAAGGGCAACGCAAGGAAAACATTTTATCTTTTAGAGAACATCTGATTACGGAAATCAAAACTTTAAATCCAAAGAAAAATGAGATTCTTTTTGGTAGATATGGTTCAACAGATACCGTAAATGTATTCTACGATGTTGAAAATGTTTTGTTTTATAATATTGGGACTGCCATCTTTAAAGATTTGGTGAAATTCGGCATTTCTTTTTCATCCATTGAAGAAACAGAAATAAAAAACATTTTAGAACAATACGGCAGTGAATATAGTTGTATATACGAATATAGTTTGGTGCCCGATGAAGATCCTTGCGAAGATAACAGTTTAATTGCTAAATGGGATGCTTGTGATTTTTGCAAATTCAAAGGTTCCAAACCCACAGACTATTGGAAAGCAATTAGAAATATTGATTCAAAAATATCTGTTTTCAATTCGATTGATTGTAATAATGGTGACACATTTTCGCTTGATTTGACCGTTTTTGTCCCTAAAAATACTGATATCAATATAGCCACTTCAATGAAACCTTTTTTAGATGGTTTAATCTGTGCTTTCCACGGCGCAGAAAAAATGGAGCATGATTTTTCATATTTAATCGAAAAAGTTGATTGTGACGATAATTGGTTGCATAACAAAAACATGAATTTACTTGGTAGTCGTCAGTATCTTTATAAATATCGGGAAAACATAAAATGGAATCCTGCAGATGACCTATGCAAAAAAGTCAAAATCATATTAAAAACAACCGATGAGCCTACATGGAAACTTTCAGGTAAAATATTCAAAATTTAATTATACAGTAAACCCGATGAGTTTCATCAGGTTTAGAGTTACCTGTAGTAAGAACCTCTCTGCCGAAATTCAGCAGAGAGGTTCTTTATCACCACATCACTGCGCCGCCGTTGAGGAGGGGTGCATGTCTAGGGTTGAACATTAAGTTGCAAGAGAGTGCGATTAAGAACACAAGCATGAAAAAGCACACGTTGACGATAAGTATTTTTGACAGTTTGTCTTTTTTGGCGGGTACGGTAAAAATTACATAGTAGACAAAACCGACAAGGGCACAAAAGATAAGCGAAAAACCGAACGGTCTGCGGAAATAGATAGCATAAAGCACTCCCCAAAAGCAGACCGCAGTAAGCATTAAGTAGACTAAAAATCGCACCATTTTTGATTTGGCGTCCACAAGCACAAGAACGGCTGGGATATATAAAATCGAAAGTGCAAATCTCATCACGATGGCATCGTCAAGATAGATAAATATGTAACCGGTCATTATTCCTGCTACAAGTTCGATTAGGTATGTACAAACCATACAACTATTACTGCGGGACACGGTAGATTACCTCGCTTTCAATTAGATTTCGGCAAGTCTTATCGGGGAAATACGGTATGTATTTGGTGATTTGCCTTTGGGTGATTCGGTTTTCTGCGATATAGTCGGATATAAGTTTGTGTTTATACTCGTCAAGGGGTTCGGTATCAATACCGTTCATTAGTTCCAAGAAGCATAGGACAGGTGCGTTAAATTTATCAATTTTCGTTCTTGCAGAGCGTAATGATATTCTTTGTCCTGCAATCGTTACTGTTCTTGACCTCTTCTTTTCGACATTAGTATAAATATTAATTGTCTTTGGCTTAACCTTTGTTAATCCAAGTTGATACTGCATATAAGTACCAGAGTAATAACCAAAGATTTCTTCATTATCACAAATATATTTTTTCTCAATAGCAGTTAGGGTATTAAATATAAGCGTACCAAATTTGGTTTTCTTAGGTATGAAATAGACACCTCGTTCAAGTCGTACTATCTTTTTGGCATTACATAGTTCGCTTAGTTCTTTATAGATTTGTTGTTTGGGATAATTTTCGTATTCAACCTCATTGGCTAATATAGGTTTGTTGTACCCATATGTTTTCGTTAAAAAATTAAATAAACTCATTTTAACCTCCTTGTTTTTAGGAGAAACTTTCACATAGTGCGTGAAATTTACTCCCTATTTTTTTAATGTAATTTATACGGTTTGAAATAGTTGAAAAGTGCTCGAAACCCCCTTAAATACTGGATTTGTGTGTAGAAAAAGACCATACCCTCGTGTGTTGGGTATGGTCTTATTTTAACATCATCAGGTGCCATTGCTGCACCCATATTATTTGTATCTGTAACACCGAGGTCCTTGATTTCACCAAAAACAGCGCCCTCAATTTTAGGCCCGTTTCCTTCTGTTCCTATTATCAAAGCGCCCGAACCGGTCACCGTCCATTGAGATGTTTGCGGACGCTGTGAGCCGTAATTTAGTGGAAAACGATACTGTCTTTCTGCAGAGCAAAAGTGTGACGAAGTCACAGCAACAGCCTGTTTCGAAGCCCCACTATCTACAAACAGTGACGCTAAGGCTGTTGACAGAGCCATTGTTGAGCACGCTCCGTAAAGACCTAAAAAAGGTATTCCCCTTTCCTTATTTCCAAACGAACTTCCGATACATTGATTCAAAAGGTCACCTGCAAAGAGATTATCAATATCACTGTTTTTAAGTCCCGCCTTATCCAAAGCAATTTGAACAGCCGTTTTTTGAAGCTTGCTTTCGGCCTTTTCAAAACTATCCTCGCCAAAAAAGCTATCTGTGATAAACTCGTCAAACTCCTCGCTCAAAGGTCCCTCATGTTCTTTTTTACCAACGATTGAGCCGTAACTGATTATTCGCGGTTTGTTTTCAAAAATAATAGTTCTTTCACCTAATTTTTTAGGCATAAAAATCACCTCAAATAATATTTTAAGCAAACTCGGAGGTGATATACAGAAAAAAGCACCTGTCTTTTAAACAAGTGCTTTTTGTTATTAAAGGGTTACACCATCTTTAAAAATAGCAATATCTCTCTTATCGAGATTTTCGCTTTTGGCTTTCTTTCCATTTGCAACATCGATAATAAGCGAAAACAATTCATCGGTGCAATATTCCATAGTTTTTCCATCAAGCAATTGACCCGAATTATAATCAATCCATTTAGATTTTTTGTTATAAAGTGAGGTGTTACTTGAAATTTTAAGTGTCGGTACAGGGCACCCAAATGGTGTACCTCTGCCTGTTGTGAACAAGACCACATGAGCACCGCTTGAAGCCAACGCACAGGCGGCAACTAAATCGTTACCGGGTGCTTGTAAAAGAGATAATCCTTTTTCTTTAACAGTTTCACCGTAACCTAAGACATCCTCAACAGGCGCATTTCCACCCTTTTGGGTACAGCCAAGAGCTTTATCTGCCAAAGTACTGATACCGCCCGCCTTGTTTCCGGGAGAGGGATTTTCGTCAATCGGCTCGCCATAAGAAGCAAAATAATCCTTAAAATTATTAATAAGATTTACCGCATTATCAAAAATTTCTTTTGTTCGGCAACGGTCAAAAAGTAAAGCCTCTGCTCCAAACATTTCGGGAACTTCGGTTAAAATTGCACTGCCGCCCATAGAAATAAGCTTATCAGAAATCTTGCCAACCAATGGGTTTGCGGTTATTCCCGAAAAACCGTCTGAGCCGCCGCATTTAAGACCGATTACAAGGTTGCTCGCATCACATTGGGTACGGATAAAGCCGTTAGCATACTCACAAAGCTCTTTCACAAGCTTTACACCATCGGCAATTTCATCCTCGGTTTCTTGACAAACAAGGAATTTTACTCGTTCCTCATCATAATCCCCAAGAACTTTTTTCATCTCATCGAGATTATTATTTTCACAACCAAGGCTCAAAACAAGTACACCTGCGGCATTCGGATGATTTATAAGACCGCAAAGCATCTTTTGGGTGTTGAGCTGGTCATCACCAAGCTGTGAACAACCGTATGGATGTGAATATGAAAAAATGCCGTCAATATTCTCATATTTATACTGCTGTGAAGCATCCTCGATAGCCTTTGCAATTGCATTAACACAACCAACGGTAGGTATTATCCAAACCTCGTTTCGAATACCCACCTTGCCGTTTTTGCGCTTATAACCCATAAAGGTTGTAGGAGTTTCTTTAGAAAGCTCAGCAAAATCGGGTGAATACTCATAACCATCTATTTTCTTCATATCAGAATAGATATTGTGACAATGAACATGCTCACCCTTTGCTATATCTTGTCTTGCTTTACCTATAGGAAATCCGTATTTAACAACAGGCTCATCTTTTTTAATATCACAAATTGCAACCTTATGTCCTGCAGGGATGCCGTTAGTTTCTACCAATGCAACAGCAACATTATCTTTTTCGTTAATTTTAAAGAGTTCAGACATTATAACTCACCATTTAAAAGTTTTTGTGCGGCTGCCGATGCACC
>JAZONB010000068.1:0-4666 GCA_045654305.1 Acutalibacteraceae bacterium
GAAAAACCTCGATAGGTAAAACTATTGCCGAGTGTATGGGAAGAAAATTTGCGCGAATTTCCTTAGGTGGAGTTCACGATGAGGCTGAAATCAGAGGACACAGAAAGACCTATATCGGAGCAATGCCTGGTAAAATCATTGAGGCTATTAAGAATTCAGGTTCCTCAAACCCTCTTATTCTTCTTGACGAGGTTGATAAGCTTGGTAATGACTATAAGGGCGACCCCGCTTCTGCTTTGTTAGAGGTTTTAGACCCCGAACAAAATGCTACATTTGTAGACCATTATGTTGAAATTCCTTTTGATTTGAGCAGAACTTTATTTGTTGCAACCGCAAATACTCTTGATACCATTCCTGCACCTTTAAGGGACAGAATGGAGATTATTGAGCTTTCGTCCTACACAAGGGAAGAAAAGCACAGTATTGCAAAACTGCATTTAGTTCCTAAGCAGTTGGAACGCCACGGAATTAAAAAAAGTCAGCTTAAAATTACCGACAGTGCACTTTACGGACTGATTGATTTTTATACAAGAGAATCAGGTGTCAGAAAGCTTGAACGCAGTATTGCTTCGCTCTGCCGTAAATCTGCTAAGGTACTCGCCCTCGGCGAGAAAACAAAGGTTACTGTAAAAGCAGAAGACCTTGAAGCAATGCTTGGAAAACATAAGTATAAACCCGAAAGCATTTTACCTCAGAATGAGGTAGGCATAATAAACGGACTTGCGTGGACGGCAGTCGGCGGAGAAATTATGCAGTTAGAGGTAGCTTCTATGAAAGGCAGCGGCAAGGTGGAGCTTACAGGCTCGTTAGGCGACGTTATGAAAGAATCCGCCAAGGCTGCAATCAGTTTTGTGCGTGCCAACGCAGAAAAATACAATATCGACCCCGATTTTTATAAGGAACAGGATATTCATATTCACGCCACAGAGGCGGCTGTTCCTAAGGACGGACCGTCAGCGGGCGTTACGATTACAACTGCGCTTATTTCAGCCTTGACAGACAGACCAGTAAGACGGGACATCGCAATGACGGGTGAGGTTACTATAAGGGGCAGAGTTTTGCCTATTGGCGGACTTAAAGAAAAGTCTATGGCGGCATATAGAGGCGGAGTGAAAACAGTCTTTATTCCAAAGGCAAATGTGCCTGATTTGGATGAGGTTGACCAAAAAATCAAGGATAATATTGAATTTGTCCCTGTTGAATTCGCACACGAAATCATAGACAAGGCACTTGTTACCAAAGAAACTGAAAAATCAGTAGAGTGGAAGATGAGGGACGAGGTAGTAGTACCATCCAACATAAGACCTACTCTGAGGTGAGTTATGAATTTTAACAATGCAAGCTTTGAAAAAGCTTTTGGTACAGCTGAGCAACTGGATATTTCAAATTTGGCCGAAATTTGTTTTTCGGGTAGGTCAAATGTCGGAAAATCTTCTTTGATAAATAAGGTTTTATCAAGAAAATCAATTGCCCGTGTTAGCTCAAAACCCGGAAAGACCGTTACGGTGAATTTTTATAAGGTGGATAATGTCCGTCTTGTGGATTTGCCGGGATACGGATATGCTAAAGTTCCGTTCAGTGAGCGCACCCGTTGGTCTGATTTGATGGAAAGTTATTTTGGCTCTGGCAGAAATATTAAGATGGTATTTCAGCTAATTGATATGCGTCACCCCGCTACCGCTTTTGATATATCAATGCTTGAGTTTTTAAATCATTATGAAATACCTTATACAGTTGTTTTGACTAAATCGGATAAGCTTAATAAAAGTGAAACCGAACAAAGACTCGGCTTGATTTGGGAAGAATTAGGTGATTTGGCAGATGATGTCGAGATTATTCCCTTTTCTGCTCAGAACGGACAGGGTGCTGAAAGAATAAGGGAAATAATATCCGAGTTTTCGGAATAATATTATTGAGTTGACAATAATATTTTTAAATGATATAATGTAAAAGTTAAAAAGCTATGACAAAGACAGGTTGCCGTTTATTTAGGTGCAAAGAGAGCCGCAGTAAGGTGAGAGTGCGGTCATACGGTATCGGCAGTAACACTTTCGAGCTTCAAACTGAAAGGATTAATAATCTTATTAGGGGAGACGGGGTTTGGCACGTTAAGCCATATTTGAGTGACCGATTATTTTCGGTAATTTAGGTGGCACCACGGATATAGCGTTTATTCGTCCTAATAATATTAGGATGATAGACGCTTTTTTTAATTGTGAGGAGAGAAAATCATGAAGCATATCGACATTATTGACATTTTCGAAAAAAAGGAACTAATGGGCACAAAGGTTACAGTTTGCGGTTGGGTAAGAACCTCAAGAGATTCTAAAAATATGGCTTTTATTGAGCTTAACGACGGTACTTCCTTAAAGCATCTTCAAATTGTAATTGATAAGGCAGTGCTTGCAGATATTGCGGATTTTATGAAGCTTGGCACCTCTTTAAAGGTTGAGGGCGAATTGGTGAAATCTGCCGTTGCAGAGGATTCGGTAGAAATCAATGCCGAAAAAATTGAAATGTTAGGTGAATGTCCCCCTGAATATCCGTTGCAGAAGAAAAGACACACATTGGAATATCTTAGAACTATTCCGCATTTGCGTGTCAGAACAAATACCTTTAATGCTGTGCTTCGTGTTCGTTCGGTTGTTTCTGCCGCTGTGCACGAATTTTTCCAAAACCGCCATTTCACCTATGTGCACACACCTTTAATCACCGCGAGTGACTGCGAGGGTGCAGGTGAAATGTTCAAGGTTACAACTATTGGCTTTAGTAATGATTATAAAACCGAGGAAGAATATAATGCAGATGATTTCTTCGGACGCCGTGCGGCGCTTAGCGTTTCGGGTCAGCTTGAGGGTGAGGTTGCCGCAATGGCAATGGGTAAAATTTATACCTTTGGCCCCTCTTTCAGAGCAGAGAAGAGCAACACACCCCGTCACGTTGCCGAGTTCTGGCACGTAGAGCCGGAGGTTGCTTTTGCTGAGCTTCCCGATATTATTGAAATTGCTGAGGATATGATTAAATATATCATCAATGCGGTTTTAACAAAGTGTCCTGAGGAAATGAAGTTCTTTAACGCTCATTTTGAAAAAGGCCTTATTGAAAAGCTTGAGAATGTTGTTAATAATGACTTTGCAATTATGACATATACTGAGGCAATTGAGCAACTCAAGAAATCGGGCAAGGATTTCCAATATCCCGTAGAATGGGGATGCGATTTGCAGACCGAACACGAAAAGTATATTTCAGAAGAAATCTGCAAAAAACCCGTTTTCCTTACCGATTATCCGAAAGAAATCAAATCTTTCTATATGAAACAAAATCCCGACGGTAAGACCGTTGCTGCTACCGATTTACTTGTACCAGGCGTAGGTGAAATCATCGGTTGCAGTGAGCGTGAGGCTGACCTTGATAAGCTTTTAGAGGCTATGAGAGTCAGAGGAATGTCTATGGAGGAGTATGAGCATTATATAGCTCTTCGCCGTTTTGGTTCTGTTCCTCATAGCGGTTTCGGTTTGGGACTTGAGAGAATTATACTTTACATTACAGGAATGCAAAATATACGCGACGTTATTCTTTATCCGAGAACAGTCGGTAGTATATACTAATTGGAGTGATTTTAATGTCATCATATAAACCCCTTTTAAGTGACTTTGAAACCCAAAGGGCAATATCTCTTGTGAAAGATAAATTCACCGCTGAGCTTTGTTCTGTTTTGAATTTGTCGAGGGTAACAGCTCCCTTGTTTGTTAAAACAAGCAGCGGACTTAATGACAATTTAAACGGTGTTGAGCGTCCTGTTTCCTTTGATATTTTGGAAACGGGTGAAATGGCTGAGGTTGTTCACAGCCTTGCTAAATGGAAAAGAATGGCGCTCCATAATTACGGATTTCCTATGCATACAGGACTCTATACCGATATGAATGCTATTCGCCGTGACGAAGAGTGCGATAATATTCACTCGATTTATGTTGACCAGTGGGATTGGGAAAAAATCATAACAGCTGAAGATAGAAACTTAGATTATTTGAAAGAAACTGTAAGAAATATTTTTTCGGCACTTAAAAACACTGAAAAAGCTGTATGCGAGGCATATCCTTGTATCGAAGACAGTTTGCCCGAAGAAATTGCTTTTGTTACCACCCAAGAGTTAGAGGACAGATATCCCGACTTAACACCAAAGCAAAGGGAATACGAGGCTGTAAAAGAATACGGCGCAGTATTTTTAATGCAAATTGGCGGTAGGCTTAAAAGTGGTCAAAAGCATGATGGCAGAGCTCCTGATTATGATGATTGGACATTGAATGGTGACATTCTTTTATACAATAAGGTGCTTGACATTGCTTTTGAAATTTCTTCAATGGGAATTCGTGTTGATAGGGTAAGCTTGATGAATCAGTTGAAAGCCGAAAACGCTGAGGACAGAATGGAGTTTAATTTCCATAAAATGCTGTCTGTGGGCGCTTTGCCGTTGACTATTGGCGGTGGTATCGGTCAGTCAAGACTGTGTATGTTCTTGCTTAGGAAAGCGCATATTGGTGAGGTACAGGTTTCTATTTGGCCCGAAAAGGAAATTGCCAAGTCTAAGAAATTAGGCATTAATCTACTTTAAACGGAGTAAACAAAATGAAGCTTAAATATAATTTTGTGATTAACGAGGTGGCGG